>CAYVUF010000012.1:0-19861 GCA_964454605.1 uncultured Bacteroides sp. | reverse complement strand
CTGAAAGGTAATCCAGAGAAAATTCTTGGGATTAATCTGTAACTTTTGCACCATCTTCTGAAAAGATTTGCTGCACATATTACCACAGATAATCACAAGCCAGAACCAGAGTCCTTCCCCGATAATAAATTTCCAGCCGCTTCCGTGCCACATTCCCATTGCCAGCCATAATATCAGCATTCCTAAATATGTTGGGATTCTTTTACCCCATTTTTTACCAAATCGTTTACGGGAATTTTCTCCCAGTTTTATCCATGTATCCGATTTCAGAACCGGGTCCATAATATAATCTTTCAGCCATGTTCCCAGGGTAATATGCCATCTCTGCCAGAATTCCTGTATGGTAGTCGAAAAAAATGGATTCTTGAAGTTTTCCGGCAGTACAATACCAAGACATTCCGATGTACCCAGAACAATATCCATACAGCCGGAAAAATCGGTATAAAGCTGCAATGCAAAGCAGAAAATTCCTGCCCAGATAAGAAGCACATGATAGGATTCATAATTTCCATAAACAGAATTTACAATCAGTCCCAATCTGTCCGCAATAACCATTTTCTTAAACATTCCCCATGCCATGCGCTTTAAGCCATGTGTCACGTTTTCATATACAAATGGATGGGGTTCATACAGATTTTCCTGTATTTTCTTATAACGACTAATCGGTCCGGATGTCATCTGCGGAAAATAACAGGCAAACAGGAAAAACTTAGCAAAATCAGTCTGCACCTTTCCCACCTTCCAATAACAATCTAACAGATAGCCGCATAACTGCAAAGTATAGTAACTGACCCCCAGAGATGCTATGATGCGAACTGTAAAATCTATCTTCTCTTTTCCCAAGAATCCGCGTACTATATTCACATTATCCAGTGCAAATGCATGGTATTTCAATACCGCCAGAATACCAAAATTTAATAGCAGCGTAAGAACCAGAATGGTTTTCGCCTTTTTCTCTTCCGCGGTCTTACTGATTGCAATTGCCGCATAATAAACGCTGAGTGCCGACACTACCAGATACAACAAAGTGCCCGGTTCACCCGACAAACAATAAAAAGCGAGACTCGCCACAATCAGATACCCAGTCTGCCAGTCTGGTTTTATCAAATAATAACCTGTAAATACAATTGCCAAAAAAGCAAGATAGGCAAATGAAGTAATGGAAATCAT
Organism: uncultured Bacteroides sp.; assembly: GCA_964454605.1. Taxonomy (GTDB): domain Bacteria; phylum Bacillota; class Clostridia; order Lachnospirales; family Lachnospiraceae; genus UBA3282. The sequence continues at coordinate 18,691 of CAYVUF010000012.1, read as the reverse complement.
ACTTCCTTCTCCTTTCCCAATCCTTCACAAAGCAGTAAAGGCAATGCAGTAAAGATGCCATAAGCATATCGGAATTCTGCATGCACCGGAGTTGCTAACAATAAGGAAACCAGCACCATCACATATGGGACAAACAGCATCACATTTTTTCTGCGGTATGCTGCATAAGCAAAAGCGCAGAACATCAGCCATGTATTCATCCCAAGGCTCCATATCTTGTTATAATTTTCTTGAAACTTTAACAAAAAAGCATCCATTGCCAGACCGGCATCGTAAGAAAAAACCTTTCGTTCCGTCGTCATTTCAAAGGGATTTCCTGCCATCAGATACTGCTCATAAAGATACTGGAAATCTTCTGTATCTGTTGCAAAATATCCCTGTGTCTGTTTAATCTCCGCCTCCAGATACTGCTTCGGATTACGCAGACCTATCTGTAGCCAGATTTTTAAAAACTCGCCCTTATTCTCTGCAATTACTTCCTGATTTCCTGCTTCACGAATGTAATTTTTCACAATATCGAAATAATAAGGATTATGATAAGAGGCTGTGGTTTCCATTGGAATGACCTGATTCAACCATGCTGCTTCTTCCTCTGTTACCGTTCCACCATTCAGATAAGCATTTAAAATATGCTGTGTGGGCATGGTAAGTCCTTCAATAGTATCGCCTTTCTCAACTTCCAAAGCATTCAGCAGGGGGCCTTGCCAGACCACATAACAAACAAGCGCTGCTCCCATAGCCACAAACAGCTTCTTCCAGTTCTTATGAACCAGACACAAAACAGCCATAATGCAGGATGTACCAAGAAAAACAAAAATGCCATTGCTGCGCAACAGACACACTGCTGCACCAAAAGCAAAATACCAGATTGCTTCACTGGTTTTGATTTCCTGTTTTTTCCCCAATGCGATTGTCAGTCTGCTGCCAAGCCATGCATAGAGAAGCAATGCTCCAGAAAAGAACACATCTTTTCCCATACAAATCGCATAAACACCGTTCATCGGCAAAACCGCATAAAATAACAAAGCCAGACCAATCGCAAGCCATGATGTGCCCTTCCGGTAAAGCCATGATAACAGGAATCCATAGATGGCTGCCATTACAAGCATCTGCACAACCGTATACACCCCACAGGCACCTGTATAAGTACCAAAAATACGATATCCCAGCATGAAAAAGACTTTGATTATCATCGTATGCGCATAAGGATGATGATTAGAACCAGTGACCCAGCCGCATACCTGTTCCAACTGCCACACAGAGTCATTGCTAATCCATCCTGGAAAATACATCAAGAAATAAGGCATCCAGCACACAAAACAAACTGCCATAAAAATCACAGATATGTACCATTTGCCCTGCCGCCCCTTTTTTTCTTCTGTCGCCGCTGCCGCCTTCGGTTCTGATGATTTATTTTTTCTTATTTGCCAATCACTTATAAAGTCCTGCAAAAAAGCAATGCCCGCACAAAGCGCAAGCAGAATCACATAACTCACAAGTGCCCATAAAAATACTTTTCCTATGCCTGCTGCTCCACTTCCTGCCGCCAATTCATCCCATTTCGTCCACACCATGAACATGGCATACAGAAAAGCAAACGGAATCAGTATCAGACACTGTCTTTTTCCCATGTATTTTCCTGCAAATTCTTTCATCCTTTGTCTAAACTCCTACTCTCTCGCCCACTCCGTTATCTTTGCAATGTAACTTTCCTTCGAATAATCCGCTGCTCTCTGCAATGACAGCTTACTGTAACGTTCCATTTCTTCCGGATCCTCTAACAACTCTACAATCTGTTCAGACAACCTCTTTTCTTCGTCTGTGATTACTTTTTCATCCAGATTCAGTTCAGGACTCATATTGGGTACCAGAATACCGTATTTATCTTCCAGAATCTCTCGCGGTCCTGTCATACAATCCGTTGCTATTACCGGAATTCCCATAGACATTGCTTCTACCAATGCATTGGGAAAGCCTTCATAATAAGATGTTAATACATACAAACTACTTTTTTTCAGATAGGGATAGGGATTTCTTTTCAGTCCTGCAAAATAAACCACATCATCAATCCCCAGTTTTCTGACAAGTTCTTTGTACTCATTAAAATCTCCTTTGCCAACAATCATCAGTCTGGTATCCGGCAATTTCTGATGGACCAGTGAAAAACTCTTAAGCAGATGCCAGAAGCCTTTTACCACATCTTCTCTGCCCATGGAAACAAGGATTCTTCCATCTTTCCATGGCAGTTCTGCTTCTTCCTGCTTTGCCAGTTCTGCAACCTCTGCGATGTCAAAAGGATTGTTCAGCGCAACTGCCTTTTGACATCTATACTTCTCTGTTACTTCCCTGCAAATGACCTCAGAACAGCAGATTACCCTGTCCCCATGTTTACAGAACAGCTTAATCTGTTTTGGATTTCCCATATCCATATAACTGCGAATGCCAAGCCATTTCTCAGCTTTGCTCATGGCTGCAATGTTTGCAAGATTCGCTGTCGGGCCAAAGCTGTAGGCAATATCTATGCTCTCTTCTTTCATCAACTGATGTAGCTTGTATCCTCGTTTCAATACATTCAGACATTTCGCCAGTTTTCCCGGTCTGCTTGCCAGATGCAAATCAGACACCGGAATGCCTTTGATATCATAGGCAATATTTTTCGAATCAAAAATAGCTATCTGTACTTCAAAATATGGCTGTAGCAATCTTGCTGTGGTTACACATACCTTTTCCAGTCCGCCCTGATGCAGCGAAGGTACGATTAAAAGTAATTTCTTCATAATCCAGAACTATCTCCACTCAAATAAAAATTTCTATACGCTTCTGCCTGTGTTTTAACGTCAAATCCACTGGCTACCATCTGCTGATATACATCCTGCCTTTCATACCCTGCTGCCGCTAAAACAGCTTCTGCCCATTCTGCCGGCGGCTGTTCAATGCTCAGATAAGTAACCAGTTTTGTTGCCTGTGCTTCTCTGGTAACGGTATCCGATACAAAAGAGCGCAGTCCTGCTGCCTGTGCCTCCACCAAAACACCCGGCAATCCTTCATAGAAAGATGGCAGAAGGAAGAAATCAAATGCCTGGTAATACTCCTCCGGATTCTTTTGATTTCCTGCAAACATAACTTTATCCCGGATTTGCAGTTCCTGACATTTTTGTTCCATTTTTTCTTTATCCGGACCATCTCCTAATAAAATAAGCACTGCATCTTCTCTCTGTTTACAGATTTCTGCGAAAACAGCAAGCAGATAAGGGTGATTCTTCTGTGTATTAAAACGTCCTACATGACCCAATACCAGCTTATTCTCTACCTGCAGTCTGCGGCGCATGGCTGCTCTTTTCTCTGCATCATAGGTAAATTTCCCTGCATCAATGGCATTGTGAATGATTCTGACATTCCCTTTTGCAACCCACTCTTTGCCAAAAACATCTTCTCCTGCAAGCACAGAACAGGCAAAACAGTAATCCGGTATCCGGTACAGATTTCGCCGCAAATATCTGGTCGCAATCCCTTTTGCTCCCTTCTCCACTCCGGCATTTCTGGAATGTGCCACCGTAACTGGAATCCCTGCTTTCTTAGCAATCGGCAGATAAATGGAAGCCGTACTTGTCATATGCCCCTGTACCACCTGAAAATCATGGTGTGCAGCAAAGAAATCCTTCACCGCCTTACGGTAAGCAAAATAATTGTATACTTTAAATTTAGGGAGCACATAAATATGTCCTCCCATGCTTTGCACTTCTTCATCATAAAATTGTGCATCTCCGGCACATTTCCGATGAACCAGAAAATCAAACTGTATTTCTTCCTTATCCATCTGACGGTACAAGTCCATGATGCGGCTCTCTGCGCCACCAAGGCCCAGACCACCAAGTACATGCAATACACGTATCATGCAAGCACATCTCCTGTCTGCAATTTCTTCTCACACTCATAACGGTCAATCAGCAACGAGCCATCCACCGTACGCACAATCGGCTTATCGTCAAATACATCTATGATTTCTCCTGGTGCATAAGCTGAGAAATCTATCATCTCATCAAAGGGATGGGCTTCCCATACTGTAACTTTATATTCGCCCACCATCGCAAAAGCTCCCGGAAAGGGTGCTGCCACACCACGAATCAGATTATAAATGTTTCTGGTGCGCTCCTTAAAATCTATCTTACCATCTGCCCCAGTCCGTTTGTTATACCAGGAATCATAATCTTTGGATTCGGTGCGAATGGTAATTGTTCCCTGTTCGTAAGCCTGCAGCAGTTTACGAATCAGATTCTTGGAACAAATCATATTTTTGTACTGTGCTGTACGGATATCATCATGAGATGTTATCGAAAACATTTCCGTTGCAAACACATTTGGACTATCTGCTTTCTCATCATACCGGAACAAATTCAGATTGAATCTGGTATCTCCCAGAATAATTGACCAGTTTAAAGGAGAACGTCCCCGTCCAAATGGAAGATAACCGGCATTTCCATGAAAACCATAAATACCATATTGGAAACGCTCTAAAACCGAAACTGGAATCAAACGCTGCCATCCCATCGAAATACCAATGTCAAATTCATTTTCCCGTAAAAATTTCTGTGTTTTCTCATCGGTCAGAAAATAGCTGTCCGCTTCATGTACCGGAATCCCAAATTTTTCTGTCAGAACCGATAATCCCTTGTAGCCAGACACCTGATTTTTTCTGGTTACTTCCGGGCTTATGGTAATAACCAAATCAACCGGACATATGGTTTTATGAATAAATTCAACAATATTTTCTGAAGTATCCTTTACACCAAACACAACTACTTTATATTTCACGTTAACCTCCATGCCGCCTTCCGACAGCTTTTATCCACAAATTATTAGGAAATATGCTGGTTTTACTTCTCTCTCGTCTGCATCAGATAGTGCTCATACAGATAATCCTGCATATTCACATATTCCTGTACTCGTTTATAATTATCCAGAACCGCCTGCAAACGTGCCTCATAATTTTCTCTTGTGCACTGGGCAATCACTTTCCTTGCATGCTCTAAATCCATATCCGGCAGGAACATGATTCCATCCTCATTAAAAAACTCAGAAATCTTGCGTGCTCCCAGATAAACCGGTATGGTCTGGGATGCAAAACAGCTTGTCAGACGTTCGGAAAAATAATAATCCGAAATGTCATTTTCAATCACAATGGAATAGCGGAAAGTGTCCAGACATTCATCCACACTTTTCACATAGAAACCGCCATCAAATTTCCCAAAAGTTTGTGCCAGCTGTTCTTTTTTACACATTCTGGCAAGTTCTAGCCGGAACTGATGCAGCGGACACATGACTTTATCCGAACACAGGATGGAAATATCCGCTTCCTTCTGTTTATATAACTCTTCTTTCATGTTCTGGTTCCAGATACCGGCTGCAATCGGATAAAATCTGGCATTGTCCAGTTCATTTAAGATTTTTTCATCATAGGTAAAAATATATTGAAACTCTTTTTCCAGACCCTTGTGTTTATGAAACACTTCATAATCCTGCGGTACAATCGTTCTGGATTCTGTCAGCATTCCATATTTTACAACTGGTTTGCCCAAAGTATGGGGCATCAGCTCCGGTCCATAGAAATGCGTATCCAATCCATAATTATACCTGTCCCAGAAAAAATATTTGCCTTCATGCCCATATGGTGCATGCTGACTATGCCTGTTCCGGATAAAATAAGTATCTAATAACTTTCCTTCTGCATTATAAATCTTTGGCTTTGTGCCATCAATATGATATTCTTTACCAAATTGCAGACGATAACTGCCAAACTTTAATTCCATACTTTATCCTTTTTACAAATTTTCCTTGTACCATTCAATCGCCAGCTCAATTCCTTTTTTGAAATCATATTCCGGTGCGTATCCAAATGCCTCTTTTGCCTTGGAAATATCCGCATTTGAATCACGCACGTCACCCTGGCGGGCTGGTCCGAAATTCGGTTCCACCTTTTTGTCAAGGGCTTCGCACAGATGATAATAAATATCAATCAGAAACTCTCGGCCGCCTGCACCGATGTTATACGCCTCTCCTGCTGCATCGGATGGTGCTTTACAGGCTTTTAAGTTCGCTTCAATAACATTGTCAATATAAGTAAAATCTCTGGACTGCTTTCCATCACCGTTAATGGTTGGTACTTCGTCATTCAACAACTGCTTCAGAAATTTAGGAATCACAGCCGCGTACATACCATGAGGGTCCTGACGACGACCAAATACATTGAAATAACGAAGTGCATACGTATCCAGATGATACAATTCTTTGTACAGTCTTCCGTACTCTTCATCTACTTTTTTCGTCAGGGCATAAGGGGAAATCACCTTTCCCTCCTGTCCTTCTTTCTTCGGCAGTACTGTGGAATCCCCATATACAGAAGAACTGGAAGCATACACAAATTTCTTTACTCCATTCTGTCTTGATGCCTCCATCATGTTCAACGTACCGCGAATATTGATTTCTTCGTATAAAAGCGGCATCTCAATACTACGAGGCACACTGCCCCATGCTGCCTGGTTTAATACATAAGTCACACCTTTGGTTGCTTCCAAACAAGTATCAAAATCCCGTATATCACCTTTGATAAAAGTGAAATTATCACACTCTGTCAAATGCTCAATATTCTCAAATTTGCCAGTAGATAGATTGTCCAGACATCTGACGGTATAACCCATATTTACCAACGCTTCACAAAGATTCGAACCAATGAAGCCTGCCCCTCCTCCTACCAGAAAAACACTGTCTTTTTCAAATGTAACGTCTTGATAACTCATTTTTTCTCCATCCTCACTTGGTATTTATGATTTCTTCCCCCTGCTTCCCATCCATTCTGTCACAAGCAGAAAGAATGCCATATAAAACAGTGAAAAACCATAGATCATATATCTTGATAAACACATTATCGTCAAAGATGTAGCACAGGCATTTGCTGCAATAAACAAAAGTGCAAATCCCATCATGAGTGCTGCCTTACTTGTCCGGTTTCTCCAAAAACTCCAGACTGCCGCACCTGCTCCTGCCAGATAAATCACCAGTGCCAGCCAGTTAATCACCGGATGTACCACTGCTATGCTGCGAATAAAACCATAACTGCACAAAATCAGATAATCCTGCAGCCATTGTCCGAAGCATTCCGGCAGAAGTTTCACCAGCATACTGCCTGCCATTTCATCTGACATGCTGCTCTGCATATAATAATCCACCTGTCCCAGTCCGAAATAGTAGGCTGACATATTTGCCTCAAGCACCTGAAATTTCAAATCATCATGGCATCCCTCAAGATGTGCCGCTTTTTCAGCATAAGTATCCCCTGCATATTTATAATTATATCCGAACTCATCTGCCTGTTCATAAAACTGTTCAAAGAAGATTCTCTCCTGTGTGCCTTCTTCAAACACTTCTCCATCCTCTTTGTCGCAGGCATAGATAACATTGGTAAGTGTATTGACCTGTCCATAGGTATTTCCCATAAAATAACTTGTAACAAAATAATTATAAGTATGGACAGACAAACTCCTTAGTCCAAAAACACATAGGGTTACAAGAACCGGAAAAAGCAGCATTTTTATCTTCTTCTCTGCCCATAATCTTACAAAAACTACAACCATCCATATCAAAATGGCTGCCATCATCTGCCCTCTGGTCATAGAAAGCAAAAAGGCAAATACCAGACTCCAGATAACATCCTTCCTCTCTTCCTCAAACATCATTCGTAAGGTATAAAGAAGAAAGAAGTTAAAAAGCGGAATGCAAAGTGCCTCACTCATAATGGAATTTTCCATAAAAATATGAAGCGCCGAAACATATTTTGTAATCAGATGGGGCATTAACTCTAATCCCACCAGAACCAGTTCTCCAAACAAATTAAGTGAAAACTTTTTCTGCAAATATTCAACCAGAAAAAAGATACTGAATGCCGCGAAAACATTCTGCGCAGCCGCCGCAAAAACCAGTCCCGTATTTTCACCTTCCAACATTCGGAAAAAAGCCAGAAAAAGCGGATACAATGGTTCTCTGTGAATGTGCATTGTAATATATTGCTCGGAGTCATTATAAACTCCTACTCCGTATACTGCAAACATTCCCAGGAAAAAAATCAGTAACCCTATTAAAATACCTAATGATTTTCTGCGGTTTCCTGCCACATTGCCCTCCCAAATTACAATCTCCAGTATAAATAATCCTCTGTCAGATAATCTTTTCTGTTCAATAATCCTTTGATGTCCATCAATACTTTCTGTTCATGTTTTGGAGAATAGAAACCGCTGATGTCCTCTTTTGTCAGCTTCAAGAATTCATCATGTGCTACTGCAATAATAACAGCATCCATGTCCTTCACATCCTCCAAAGTGGCAAACGTAATGCCATACAGACGTTTTGCTTCCTCTGCATCCGCTGACGGGTCCACCACCAATGGCTGTATTCCATATTCTCCCAGTTCTTTGTAAATATCAATTACTTTTGTATTTCTGGTATCCGGGCAGTTCTCCTTGAAAGTAAAACCAAGAATAGCTACTCTTGCACCCTTTACTGCTGCATCTGTTTTAATCAGATTCTTAACCAGGCTTTCTGCTACATATTTACCCATATCATCATTGATACGACGACCAGACAGGATAATCTGGGAATGATAACCCAGTTCTTCTGCTTTGTATGTCAGATAATAAGGGTCAACACCGATACAGTGACCTCCTACCAATCCCGGCATAAACGGAAGGAAATTCCACTTCGTTCCGGCTGCTTCTAACACAGATTTGGTATCAATATTCATACGATGGAAGATAATAGACAGCTCATTCATAAACGCAATATTGATATCACGCTGGCTATTCTCAATCACCTTGGCTGCTTCTGCCACTTTAATCGATTCCGCACGATAAACTCCTGCTTCTACCACTAATTCATAAACTTTCGCTACGGTATCCAGTGTTTCTTCATCCATACCGGATACAATCTTTGTAATCGTTTCCAGTCTATGTACTTTATCTCCCGGATTGATACGCTCTGGTGAATAACCAATTTTAAAATCCACACCGCATTTCAGTCCTGATTCTTTTTCCAGAATCGGCACACAGATATCTTCTGTGACACCTGGATAAACTGTAGATTCAAACACTACCACAGAACCTTTTGTCAGATTCTGTCCCAAAAGGCGGCTTGCTCCTTCTACCGGAGTCAAATCTGGTGTATGGTCGTCATTGACTGGTGTCGGCACTGCAACGATATGAAATTTAGCTTCTCTTAGTTTTGCAGGGTCGGCTGTAAATTCAACCGTTGTATTTTTAATCACCTGGTTGCCTACTTCGTTTGTTGGGTCAATACCATTTTTGTACAATTCGATCTTCTTTTCGTTTAAATCAAATCCCACTACTTTGATTTTTCTGGCAAAAGCTACCGCTATCGGCATACCAACATAACCAAGACCAACCAAAGATACTTTTTCTTCGCCTTTTACTATTTTTTCATACAAATTCATTTTTATCCCCTTACCCTTTCTTATTAAAAATACAGTGCACTTCATCCATATAGGATGCTGTCACTATTTTTCTATCAAATTCCTTTTCCATTTTCTTTCTTGCCTGCTGTCCCATCCGGGCACGTTCTTCATAAGATAATGCAAGAAATTTCTCCATAGCCTGTATCAGTTCCTCTGGTTTGCCTGGTGTAAATCCGAAACCAGTTCTACCCTCCTCAAAGGCCTCGATACAGCCACTGATATTAGAAGCGATTACTGGTCTACCGGTAGCTGCTGCTTCAATCAAAGCATTCGACATTCCCTCGTGAAAAGATGCAATTACAATTGCACTTGCTTCTTTCAGATAAGGATGTACCTCCGTATGAAAACCAAGCTGATGAATCACTCCCTGCTGCTCCAGTTCATCCAACATAGCCTGATAGTCTTCATCACAATAACCCAAAATATCAAAATGGACTTTATCACTGTGTAGCTTTCTGGCGGCTTCCAGAAATTCCAGAATCCCCCGTTCCTTCATCACGCGCCCTACAAACAGGAAATGGGTTTCATCCTGCTTTGGGTACGGTTCATATATATGACGCTCCAGATTCACTCCGGAACCCATAACCATTTTTTCCTTCTTTCCTCGTATGCCAAAATTCTGAAAGATTCCCTTATTTTCTTCATTCTGAAAAAAAACGCAGCTTGCTTTCTTCATACCAGCTCGATACATATGAATAATCAATTGCAGCAAAAGTCCGGTTCTGTCAAATGCACCGCCAAGGCCTGTAATCGTGGAAATATAAGGAATTTTCATCCTACCTGCCATAAATCCACCATATATGTTCGGTTTAATGGTGTAAGTTACAACCAAATCCGGCTGCAGCTCCTTCATCATGTTGCGGTAAGTACGACACAATTTCAAATCTTCGATAGGATTGATACCTCTGCGGTTTATAGCTGTCTTAATAATCTGGCAGCCTTCTTCCATCAATTCTTTTTCTTTTGTATCATCCGGCATACTAATAAACACCTGATTTTCTTCCAAAAGTGCTTTTACAAATTCATTCCGGAAATCATACAGACCACCGGAGGAATTCGTCAAAACCAATACTCTTCCCATTTCAGTCCCCATTCATATCCTTTATGCTGATTTCATTATACTTCATCATACAGATATTTTCTTTATATTCACCAATCGTATTCCCATTTTCCTGTCCCTGCAGGTTCTTAAGTACCTGTGCCGGCATATCGACTCCGCAAGCATATGCATGGGGATAACCGCCGCCAAACCGGGGATTTACCTCAGAAATATAATAAGTTCCATTAATATCGAAAATATCAATATCTATCATGCCGCGAAAGCCGCAGCGTTCCACAAAATCCTGCAGCATGGAAAACAGTTTTTCATCCTTGACAGACACTGACTTATCCGTTTCCCCTGCCCGCATTTTGATTTTTTTCTTAATAAAAATGGAGGTACATCTGCCGCTTATCATATCAATGTAAACGTCTGCTCCGTACTCCTGACCGTCCATATATTCCTGTATCATCAAATCATCATACAAATGAAACAAAAGGTCAACTTCTTCCTTGCTGTTCACCTTATTGATATTGATGCTTGCGCTTCCTTTTACCGGCTTCACGAAAACCGGATAAGCAATTTCGCCTTTTTCTACTGCCTGATAGAAATCCTCTTTCTCAACATAACATTTTCCAGTTGGTATGTTCATTTCCTGCAGCATCTGATACATTTTATATTTATCAAAACAAGTTTCCACTAAATCATACGGAGAAATAATAGGTGTTGTCCCAATCGCCAGAAATTTATCCTTTTCTTCTGCCAACATACTAAGTTCCGGGTCAATCAGAGAAAAAACACCATCTATTTTTTCTTTTTTACAAATCTCCAGAATGGTATCCAGATATTCCGGTGCTGTAATACGCGGCACCAGATAAAATTTATCTGCATCATAGACAGCCGGGGCAAGATTGCTACAGTCTGTTGCAACGATTTTTCCTGTTTCCCCCACTTCTTTCTTGAAATATTGTACTACTTTATTTCTGGTTCCTGCACTTAATATCAAGATATTCAAAATTGGATTCCTCCTGTTACTTCGTCAGCTTTCCTGTTTCTTCCAAACGTTTCTGTCTTATCTGGGCAAAATTTCCTTCCACAGCATTGGTATCCTCTGCCACCTCATCCTGGTGTCCCAGAACGGTCTGCACTGTCATCCACAGTACTTTCATATCCATACCAAAGGACAGATTTTCTACATATTCTACGTCTTTCTCCATTCGTTTATCCCAATCGATAAAATTTCGTCCGCTCACCTGTGCCAGTCCGGTCAGTCCCGGTCTTACACTATGCCGCAGCTTCTCTCTTTCAGAATAATAAGGCAGATAGGACACTAATAACGGTCTTGGACCAATAATGCTCATATCTCCTTTTAAGATATTGAACAACTCCGGTAATTCATCCAGGCTGGTCGCCCGCAGAAATTTTCCAAACCTGGTCAGTCTGATATGGTCCGGCAATAAATTACCCTTATCATCCCGTTCATCTGTCATAGTACGGAATTTACACAAGGTAAAAATTTTCTCATTTCTGCCAGGTCTTTCCTGTCGGAAAAATATCGGACTGCCAAGTTTTGTCCGCACCAGAATGCAAAGCACCAACAGCACCGGGCTCAAAACAATAATTGCGCAGAACGAAAGAAGAAAATCCAGTATTCTTTTTATCCATTTTGCATACAGCATGTACTTTCTCCTTTCTCTCCGCTTATTGGAAACATTTTCTTACAATTCCAATAATCAGTTCCATGTCCTCTGGTGTATTTTTAATATCACTAGGAAGACACAAACCTCTTTCAAAAATATCACTTCCCACACTGCTGCCATCTTCATTATGCGGTATAAAATCGCAACCCTGAAATACCGGCTGCTCATGCATCGGTTTCCAGATAGGTCTGGATTCAATGTTTTCCTCTGCCAAAGCATCCATAATTTCATCCGGTGTAACCTGACAGCCTCTGGCAATTGTCATACAGGACAGCCAGTTATTGGAATCCCCATCCGGATTCATTGGATTCATTTCTATTTCTGGTATATCAGCAAAGGCTTCTTCATACTGCTTGTAAATTGCCTGCTTACGCGCTTTGTGCTCTTCCAGATAAAGCAACTGTCCGCGGCCAATGCCTGCGGTAATATTACTCATTCTATAATTATATCCAATCTGGGAATGAAGATAATATCTTGCCGGATCCCTTGCCTGTGTAGCCAGAAAGGTTGCTTTTTTAATGGCTTCCTCATCCTCTGACACTAACATACCGCCGCCGGAAGTTGTAATAATTTTATTTCCATTAAAAGAATAAATTCCGAATTTACCAAAGGTTCCTGTCTGTTTTCCTTTGTAAGTACTGCTCAAGGATTCTGCTGCATCTTCCACAAACGGAACATTGTGTTTCTCACAAATTGCCATAATCTCATCAATTTTAGCCGGCGTTCCATATAAGTAAACACAGATAACCGCTTTCGGATTCGGATACTTCTCAAAGGCTTTTTCCAAGGCCTGTGGGGACATATCCCAGGTATCCGGTTCTGCATCGATGAAAACCGGAGTTGCTTTCTCATATACAATTGGATTACAGCTTGCAGAGAAAGTCAGGTCTGATACAAACACCACATCCCCTTCTCCAATTCCCAACAGTTTTACCGCCAGATGAATTGCCGCTGTACCTGCACTCAGAGCCGCTGCATGTCCTGCTCCTGTATAAGCTGCCATCTCTTTTTCAAAAGAATTTACATTCGGTCCAAGAGGTGCTACCCAGTTTGTATCAAATGCTTCTTTGATAAATTCCTGTTCCTTATCATGCATGGTTGGACATGATAAATAAATTCTTTTCTTTTCCATAATGCACTCCATTCCGTAGCATCTATACTACTCTTTGTTCTGTCCTTGAAACAGTTACTTATTATAATGATAAGTCGGCACAATCTTCTGAATCAAAGGTCTGATATCCGAACTTTCAATCTGACTCTCATCCTTTAATTCTTTCAACTGGCTGAAAAATTCCTGTTCATCCAGTTCAATTGGCTTACCAATATGAATCATCTTATTGGCAGTATCTTTCATACCTTCTTCATCCATCAGTAATTCTTCATATAATTTTTCTCCCGGACGAAGACCGGTAAATTCTATCTTGATATCTTCCCCTACCCGATAGCCAGATAAGCGAATCAGATTTTCTGCCAAATCCAGAATCTTAACCGGTTCTCCCATATCCAGTACAAAAATCTCACCGCCTTTGGCATAAGCTCCTGCCTGCAAAACCAAAGACACCGCTTCTGGAATCGTCATAAAATAGCGGATAATATCCGGATGGGTTACCGTAACCGGTCCGCCTTCTGCAATCTGTTTCCGGAAAAGAGGAATAACACTGCCATTACTGCCCAGCACATTTCCAAACCGTACTGCTACAAATTCCGTATCATAATGCTTGTTAAAAGTCTGTATAATCATTTCGCAGATGCGTTTGCTTGCTCCCATGATATTGGTAGGATTTACTGCTTTATCCGTAGAAATCATCACAAATCGTTTGACACCACTCATTGCGGCTGCCTGTGCAGTTTTAAAGGTTCCGAATACATTATTTTTAATGGCTTCTGTAGGGCTGTCCTCCATAAGCGGCACATGTTTATGCGCTGCAGCATGATAGACAATATCTGGTTTATAAGTGGCACATATCCAGTTCATGCGATTGGTATTTCTGACCGATGCAATGAGCACGACCAAATCCAGTTCCGGGAATTTCGTTTTCAGCTCCTGCTGCACATCATAAACACTGTTTTCATAAATATCAATAATCACAAGCCGCTTCGGCTGGTGCTGCGCTACCTGTCTGCAGAGCTCGCTTCCAATAGAACCACCGCCACCGGTAACCAGTACCGTTTTATCCTTTACGTAGCCAAGAATCGAATCCATATCCACAGTAATCGGGTCCCTGCCCAGCAAATCCTCTACTTCCACATCCCGCAATTTGCTGACACTGACCTCGCCATTTACCAACTGATACATTCCCGGCAATGACCGGATTTTACAATTGGTATCTTTACAGATGCTCAGAATATCCTTAATGTCAGCTCTGGATGCAGAAGGCATTGCTACGATAACCTCATCAACACCATATACATCAGCGCACTCTACAATCTTCTCTCGTCCGCCAACTACCTTGATTCCCTGAATATATCTTCCCCACTTGCCTTTATCATCATCAATAATACACTTGATAACCATAGTAGAAAAGTTACTGTTTACGATTTCTTTGATAATCACATTCGCCGCTTCTCCGGCACCAATTACCATAACCGAAATCTGATTTTTCTTGTTCTGCTGTTTATGCTTCAAGCCTCTGAAAAACCGATAAGAGAAACGACTTGCAAAAATACAGCTAATAAGCAGAAACATATAAAAGAAATAATAGCTTTTCGGTACTGCCTGCTCCTGCAAACGGAAAAACTGAAGTCCGATTCCGTTCATGGCTGCTGAAATAACGCAGGATACTATGATATTCTGTAATTCCGTTTCCCCAGCATATGCCCACAAGCTGCTGTATAAGTGAAAAACATAAAAAATCAGCAATGACAGCAAAATGTTAATCGGCAGAAACAATTCAATCGGACGAAGGAAATGCCTTGGTATCGCATCCACATCAAACTCGTAACGAAGAATAATCGCCAGATAACTTGCTAAAATAACACTGATAATATCATAGATAATCAAACAGGTTCTTCGATAAAACAATTTTACATTAAAAGGTTTTCTTTTCTTCTTTTCCATTTAAGTCGTTCCTTCAGGCACCTTTGCGCATATCAAATAAAAGTGGTGCCAGCGTTAATAACAAACAATATGCAATCGGATTACAAGGATGGAAAATCCACTCCGTTAATCCGGCAACACCAAACAATAACAAAATCGTAAAAGGCAATGCTGCACAAGCTCTCTTTTCTCTCTTACGCAGAAAATAAAGGATTCCCTGTACGAAAGTTCCAATTCCCATCAGAACAAATATAACACCCACATAAATGCCATGGTCATATGCCACCTGCAAATAAATATTATGGGCATGTACAATCAAAGAACCATCCGGCAAGGTGATATACATATCTTCATGGCCTTCTTTGTTCAAATGATTGTAATAAAGTTCAAATATCTCAAAACGCCCATTTGCATAAGACTGGGCATCACTCTGTTCTTCCTGTGATGCTTCTCCAGTGGAAACACCTGCTTCAGCATCTGCTGAAACAAGCAGCATCCTATCTCCTAAAGCATCTATACTATCATTTTTCACAATACTGTGTGCTTCGATACATTTTTCTTCCGGCATACCCAATACTTTCATCTGGAATACCTGAATTAATCTCTGAATATTGATATAATACCGGGAATCGGTCACTCTGCCGCGCATCAGTTCTTCCGGCAATTCCTCAATTTCATGCAA
Organism: uncultured Bacteroides sp.; assembly: GCA_964454605.1. Lineage (GTDB taxonomy): Bacteria > Bacillota > Clostridia > Lachnospirales > Lachnospiraceae > UBA3282. The sequence goes on along the minus strand of CAYVUF010000012.1, from coordinate 2,716 downwards.
TTCCGGCTCTGCAACTAGCGAAGGGACAATACGCTGTGCTGTAAACGTAACTGGGAAACACAATACCACTGCCAGACAAAGCATGGCAATCACCTGCCCCAATGCCTTCCATCTGCCCTTCCTTGTCAGGCACACCACTGGCAATACAATCACTGCCATTGCCATCACTGCCAGATATCCTGTTCTGGACAAGGTAAACAACAAATACACCACTGCAAAGCCAAATACCAACAGTTCCTTCCACACACCAGAAAGCTTCGGATTTCTGCGATAAGCATCCAACACCTTCACCAGTGCTGCACCTACTACCAGTGCCAGATACACTGCTGTCATCGTTACCGTATGGAAAGTAAACGGATACCGATAATAAATATAATACATATAAGGTCTGTGTCCCAGACAATATATCACACTGCATAAAAAATGTACCAGAATACCATTGCATATATTGTTCAGCAAACGTTCCTTTTTCTCCCATGCAGTCATACGCAGATAGTACAGACCAAATGCACAGGCCATATAAATCGGCCAGCCTCTTGTATTACGCTGTATAATCAGTGCCGCAAAAAAGGCGATAACCAACCCACCATAAACTGGCGAAATGCTTCTTATTCTGCCCTGCACCAGAATCCAGATAGTATTGATAAGAATCACTCCGGCAAGGAATGCCACCCAGACCGTTAATTTCACAACCTCAATCTCTTCCGGCTTCTCCAAACCGATTATATTACTCTGGTAATAACGGTAACACGCTGCCGCTGCTATGGGCAGGTAAACCAGATTTGCCAGATTCAGAATTTCTTTCTTTTTATAAGTCACAAGCAAGGCAAGTCCGAAATATATCAGCATTTCCCGGTATGCCAGGGTATGATGTATCTCATACAGACCATTCATATAATTGCAGCACGCCTGAATCGCTCCGGCAAACATAAGAGCCTGTGCCCAGTCCGTCCATCGGTCCTTCACAACACCAAAACCAAAATCCGTCCTCTTATTCTCTCTTGTATGATGGATTCCATAAAAAACAAGTAATACCGCAAGTACAATGGATATCTCATAAAAAATCAAAGACGGAACATTGTCCGTATACAATTTCAGCGGCCACACCGTTACCATAGCGGCTGCTCCCACTGCGATTACAAGCGGACTGGATACCCTTTGAAAGGTTTTCTCTACGGTAAGCAGTCGGTTTTTTTCTGGTCTTTTGGTATAATATTTTCCGGTCAAATAAGTAACCAGCAACCCGGACAGCACTAACAGGGCATCAACAGCGAATGTTTTGCCCTTTCTAAGCGGAACCTTATAATCATATTCTGCTATCACACAATGTTCCTGGTCTTCTATACTGCCATAATACACTGTGCTGATATAGATATTGCCAGTTGCCGCAGTTTCTTCATACGCCACATAGAAATCAGTGGTAATTCCCTGTACCAGAAAGTAATAATCTTTTCCAACCTCCACTTCCTGATTCAAGGGTACGGTACAATATCCCGGCATTTCTTCCATATTGTCAGTCGAAACTACCTGCTGCACCAGAATATTCATATCCGAATCATACAGAATGAAATTAAATTCTTCACCAGCTGATTCATTAAGCAGATATATTCTGATGCTTTCCAATTTATCATACTGTGCAATGAATCTCTGTTTTACTACATAATCTGTAGTAATTGCCTGTGACTCCATCGCAATCTCGCCAGTACCTGCGGAAGTCACTATTTCATTAAAAATTCGAAGAGGCCACAGCGAAATGATAATGCAGAAAATAATAATCCATACACTGCCACAAATCGCTTGTCTTCTGGTAATTACTTTATCCATTTTTCAATCCATTCCAACGTGAGTTTATCAAAACTTAGTTCAGGTTATCACTGAACCATGACCAAAAAATTATTTTTCAGTCTAGTATATCACGAATATATTTATTTTACAACCAAACCAAATCGTTCCTCTTCCAGTGTGACTGCCGCAAACAGCGGAAGTCCAAACCAGAATATCAAGACATACCGCGGTAAATAAGTAGGTCCAAGAATCACCGTCAGCCAGACAAGGAATACCAGACCATATGGTATCAGAACATGATATTGTTTGCGATACCAGGCATAACAAAATGCAAAAGCAAACATCCAGAACATCCATCCAGGCGAGTACAGCATCGACAAAATCGGAATTTTCTCCTTTGCTACTTCCAACGATAACTTCCGGTAACACTCATCCAGCCATGGAATTTTACTTTCGCGTACTCCCGGCTGTTCCACCTCATAACCGAAATAGGAACAGTCCTCATAAGTAAATGTAAAAACAGAATTCCCTGCATAAACATCTATCACGGTATCCGGATACCAGAAACCATAGGATGTCATAAACCACGCATTCACATAGGACAAAGGTTTCCTGCATCCAATTTTCAGCCAGAGTTTTGCATACTTTCCTTTTTCTGCTGCAAATGCCTGATTGTTAAAACGCCACTTCACTGGGTCAGATAGCTTAGCTCGGTAAGCATCCAATGCCTCGTCCGATAAAATCTCATGTAATGCCGCAACGTCTTCCTCTGCAAACACCTCTCTATTATAGTGATAGGTTCTGGCAAGCTGCTGTATCGGTACCGTTAATATTTCCTGATTTTCTTCATTTTCCGCATGCAGTACTGCAGTCAGGCTACCATCCACCGCAAAATACGTTGCAAAGATAATGGTTAGAAGCACAACCACCT
>CAYVUF010000011.1:0-20215 GCA_964454605.1 uncultured Bacteroides sp. | reverse complement strand
CCAGCACCTGCTGCTGCAACTACAACGCCTGCTGCTGCGGATACACCGAATTCTTCTTCACAAGCTTTTACTAAATCATTTAATTCTAATACTGTTAACTCTTTGATTGCATCAATTAATTCCTGAGTAGATAATTTTGCCATTATAATTTACCTCCATTTTAAATTTAATCATCTGATTTATTTTTCATTATTTTGAATCATAAGCGATTCTCATCGAAGAATGCCTTAAGACATTCTTTGGGACAAAACATAGAATTTATTATGCGACGTCTTTTGTCGCACTAGAAATTCTTCTTGTCTTATTCTGCTGCTGGAGCTTCTTCCTCAGCCGGAGCTTCTGCTTCAACTGCTGCTTCTGCTGCAGATGCACCACCTTTTTCTGCCAACTGATTCATAACACGAGCAAAGTTTGCAATAGGTGACTGCATACTTCCAAGTAACTTGGAAAGTAATTCTTCTCTGGAAGGAATCTTGGAAATATTCTCAATTCCTTTTGCATCATATGCAACGCCTTCTACAATACCGCCTTTCACTTCAAGCTTATCAGCTGTTTTCGCAAATTTGCAAAGAATTCTAGCTGGTGCTGTAGCATCTTCAGTAGAAATTGCAACTGCGCTTGGGCCTTCCAGATATGGAGCAAGTGCTTCACAGTCTGTTCCCTTGAATGCGAAATTCATCATTGTGTTTTTGTAAACCTTGTAAGTGATACCTGCTTCACGAAGCTGTTTACGAAGTTCTGTATCCTGTTCTACTGTAAGTCCACGATAATCAACCAGAACAACAGACTGAGCATCTTTGATAGAAGCAGAAATTTCTTCTACGATAGGTTTCTTCAATTCAACTTTTGCCATTTCATTTACCTCCTTATAGATTTTACGCCGACAGGAGTTTTTCTATCAAAAAAACCTCCCTGAAGACAGGAAGGTTAGAATCTGTTCATAAACTCTTCTCCTCGGTAGGCGGTTTCCGCTTACGCTGCGATTGCAGCACCTACTGTCTTCGGCATGGTCATAACAACCTTATAAAATATAGCACAGTGTATTGTGCCTGTCAACAACTTTTTTCATTTTGGTATCTTATTTCAGCGCACTTTATTCCATCACACTTTCATACATCCTATTATCAAGATTTTTACCACGTTACATAACCTTCTGTATCAATTTGCACCCTGCCTGACATAGAGCGCATCTTATTTAATACTCTTTCCTTCTCCTCGCCTGTCAGAAGTGTTGTTTTGCAGTTGCTCTGTAAACAAGGAATAAATTGAAAGTCCCGTAATCCCTCTTTATTTACCGATACTTTTACAATACCTGTATCTATGGTTTTGGAATTAAACCAGAAATTGCCCAGGCTGTAAACAACCGGAACTCCATCTATCACATCAATTTTCTGCAAAAGATGCGGATGATTGCCAATAATCAGGTCCGCACCGGCTGCTACAATCTGCGGTGCCTGTTCATCCTGCGCCCAATCCGTACTTTCCTGATTTTCCGTCCCCCAATGGATATATACAATAACAAAATCACTATTTTCCTTTGCTTCTGCCACTACCTGCAGCAGTTTCTGCACGTTCCAGCAGCGAAAAACTCCCGGTGATTCTGCCGTTGCGCCTTTGGTATCCGGATAATCACCTTTTTCAATCTGTGTTGCAGACACAAAAGCAATTTTCATATTGTTAATAATGTAATAAACCGGTTTCAGTGCTTCTTCTTCGTTCCTGCCTGCACCTACATAGGGTATTCTGGCATCCTTCAAAGTCTGCAATGTATCCCGAAATCCCTGCTCCCCATAATCATAGGAATGATTATTTGCTAGAGAAACAATATCAACACCCATATCCTGCAAATAGGATACCGATGATGTGGAAGCACGAAACGTAAACTTTTTCCCCTTTGTTGGAGTTCCTCTGTCGGTATAAGGGAACTCGTTGTTAAGCATCATAATATCTGCACTTTCCATTTCTGCAATAACATCCGGTTTGATCGCATTGCTGATATGTCCGTCATTCTGCAAAAGAGTTGCCATAACACTATAATTGGGGTCAAACAGAATATCTCCCGCAAAACTAATAGTTACAAACTCTTCATTCATCGCTTCTTTTGCATAAATGTTGTTTTCAACCATATAATCTTCGTCCTGGAGAATATCTGCATAGTTGTCATTTTGCCCAATGATTTCCTCCACCTGCTCTTCTTCCGGTATTTTTTCCTTGGTTAATTGGAAATTACTGTGACGTTTCGTATCATCCGTTACAATCCACAAATAAGAAAACATACAAAAAAGCCCAATCAACACAACAAATGTCAGGGTAATAAAGAAAGGCAATATGAAATTAGATTGTTTTTTTCTTCGTCTTTGTTTACTCATAAATATCAGTATACCACAAAAAGAGCACCCTGTCGTCATCAGACTCCAGAATGCTCTTTCACATTTTACTCTAATTAGAATTTAGCTGTGCTAACCTTTACACCAGGACCCATTGTTGTAGAAAGAGTGATGCTCTTTAAATACTGTCCTTTTAATGCTGAAGGTTTTGCTTTTACAATTGCTTCCATCAACGCATTGAAGTTTTCCTGTAATTTAGCTTCTTCGAAAGAAACTTTTCCTACTGGAACATGAATAATGTTAGCTTTGTCAAGTCTGTACTCAATCTTACCAGCTTTGATATCATTAACTGCTTTTGTTACGTCCATTGTTACAGTACCAGCTTTCGGGTTTGGCATTAAACCTTTTGGACCAAGTACTTTACCAAGACGACCAACAACACCCATCATATCAGGTGTAGCAACAACAACGTCAAAATCTAACCAGCCATCATTCTGAATCTTAGGAATCAGTTCATCGCCGCCTACATAATCTGCTCCTGCTGCTTCTGCTTCTGCAACTTTATCACCTTTTGCAAATACTAAAACTTTAACTGCTTTACCTGTACCGTTTGGTAATACAACCGCGCCACGAATCTGCTGTTCTGCATGACGACCATCACAACCGGTTCTGATATGAACTTCTACAGTTTCATCAAATTTAGCTGTAGCTGTTTTCTTTACTAATGCAACTGCTTCTGCTGGCTCATACTGTACTGTACGATCTACAAGCTTTGCAGCTTCTGTATACTTTTTACCGTGTTTCATATCCGTTCCTCCATTACTCTTCTACTGCGATGCCCATACTTCTTGCTGTACCGGCAATCATGCTCATAGCAGCCTCAAGGCTTGCTGCGTTTAAATCAGGCATTTTAAGCTCTGCGATTTCCTGAATCTTAGCTTTTGAAATTGTTGCAACCTTAGTTTTGTTCGGTGCAGCAGAACCTGATTTGATGTTACATGCTTTCTTCAAAAGAACTGCAGCTGGTGGAGTCTTTGTAACGAAGCTGAAACTTCTATCTGCATATACTGTGATAACAACTGGGATGATAACATCACCTTTATCAGCTGTCTTTGCGTTGAACTGTTTTGTAAATTCAACGATGTTAACACCATGCTGTCCAAGTGCAGGACCAACTGGTGGTGCTGGTGTAGCTTTACCAGCAGGGATCTGTAACTTAATATATCCTTCTACTTTCTTTGCCATAATGGCACCTCCTAATATAATGTGGTACGGGCGCAGCTTAGATGCTACTCCCACACTGCTATCCGTACTGACAACAGCACAAATAGACTAACTTAAACCGCCAAAGCGGAATAAATTTCATTTACATACTTCTTACTTCTGCGAAACTGATTTCTACCGGAGTTTCTCTTCCGAATAACTCTACATTAATCGTAGCAGTCTGTTTACTGTAATCCATCTTCTGAACCACACCGACAGTATCTTTCCAGACACCTGCCACTACTGCAATTGTATCACCCTCATCAAAGTCAACAGAAACATTTTCCATCTTGATGCCGAGCGGTTTCATTTCAGCTTCTGTAAGCGGCACCGGTTTACTTCCCGGCCCAACGAATCCGGTAACACCTCTGGTATTTCTAACCACATACCATGTATCATCGTTCATTACCATATTTATCAAAACATAACCTGGGAACATTTTCTTCTGAACGTTCTTCTTGGCTCCGTTCTTCATTTCCATCACATCCTGCATTGGAACGCGAACTTCCAGGATTTCCTCTTCCAGATGTCTGTTCTCAATCGTTTTCTCAATATTGGCTTTTACTTTATTTTCATACCCCGAATAAGTATGAACAACATACCAATTTGCTTCTGCCATACGATTAACCCTCACTCTATAATGTTGTCAGGAAATCAACGCCATACTGCAGCGCGAAATCCAGGATGGTGATAATTGCTCCAACTACAACTGAAATAGCGACAACCGCAACGGATTGTTTCAGAAGGTCATTCTGATCCGGCCATGAAATCTTCTTAAATTCAGACTTCACACCTTTCCAAAATGTAGCAAGCTTTGGTGTTTTTTCTGTTTTTGCAGAATCTCCCATGCTCTACTCCTTTCAAAAATGACGAAACAATTATTTGGTTTCTTTGTGCATTGTATGTGTTTTGCAGAATCTACAATATTTCTTAGTTTCCATTCTATCTGGATGAGTTTTCTTATCTTTTGTAGTATTGTAGTTACGCTGTTTGCATTCTGTACATGCTAAAGTGATTTTTGTACGCATATCTTTGCCACCTCCAAGTGTATGTTTGCTCTTATTTTCATAATTCATGCCCCAAATTTGAGCATAAAAAAAAGACCTAATTCTTTATCTCGCTTGTTTACTATAACATAACCAGTTATACTCGTCAACAAATTTTTTCTAAAAAATATGGACACAAAATACAGAAGAGATTGCTTCCCCTGAAACAATCCCTCTTTCCAATTATCCTCTATTTATCTGTCCCAGACAACACTTAACAATAACTGTTAAACATCATCCCGCTGTAAGCACTGGTAATATATGGTGTTGCAAAATTTTTGCCCGGGTTCTTGTAAGCCACAACCGTATTATTTACATAGTTCATTGGATTTAATGCAATCTGGTTCGACTTGCGGACCAGCGAATTGGTAAAATCCATAATCGACGAAAAAGCCTCTTTCGCATCCTCGTCCATGGCGCTCTTCTGAACCGCCTCATTATCAACTTCCAGTGTGCCATCCAGATTCAGACTCAGTCCTGCTGACGTAAGTCCTCTCGCATACAGCTTAGAAATATTACTCATCTCATGAATCAAGCGTTGACTCTTAGGCTGGCTTTCACTATACTCTGCGGCTGCACGAAGAAAAGAATTATAACCTCGCACCAGCGTATTAATATTCTCAGTCAGGGACTCCACATCCGTCTTCAAGCCAATCGATGCCTTCTCGCCTTCCTCGCTTCCAACGCCCTGCAATGTCAATTCATACATCTGTCCAATGGTGATATGATTAGACTCCGAAATTCTCTCTTCCCCATTGATGGAAAAGCTCGCATTGGATGCTGCAGCCTCCAGAAAATCCAAACCAAAATAATCAACAGCACCTGCTTTTTTACTGGTATGATTATCCGAAACCTGGAAAATCATAGCGTTATTATTTTTCAGGCCAGTCGCTCCTGATTCCAACCGCAGGCAGGCATTGCCTTCCTCATCTTCCAGTATCTGAGCTGTCATACCAATATTCGCATTGTTAATCAGTCTTGCCAGACGTTCCTGTACGTCTTGGTTGGTTTCTTCTTCCTTAATACTGAACTGAAATTCATAATTCAGATTGTCAATCTTCACATCAAACGAATAGGTATCCGGTGCAAGTCCAACTAGTTCTTCCTTTGGAAGATAATTTCCCATATTAATCTGCGGGGATGCCAAAGAATGCACCTCAACCTCCACAGATGGAATTTCAACCCCTTCCGAAACGGTTCCTATAAAAGCTGCTGAAACAAGATTCTCATTACTGGAATATGCTGCTTTTTTATTCAAAAGCTCATCTTCATCCAATCCTCCTAACGAGGCAATCGTGTTTCGTAGTTCTCTTGCATTTTCCTTCATTCCGATCGCAAATTTCTGGGATTCCTTGCTGGTATCAAGAATGTACAAAGGAGCTTCTTTATTCATCTTCACAATAGAATTGTAAACATTTCGCAGCTCACTTTTCTTATGCGAGTCATAAGGTGTACTCGACTTTGGCGCATAAGTAGTCATATAAAAATTATAAACATTGGAAAGATTATGAACACTATTATATGCCATGATGCTCCTCCTTTCTTCCTTGAAATTCACCATCATGCTTAATCTATCGGCTATCCTTTGCCAACAGTTGATATGCTTTTCGATATTTTTACAGTTACTATTATTTTAACATTGAAATTTTTTCCAATCAAGTATTTACCTATTAAAAAGATGCACAAATTTCGTCCCAGATTTTTATCCGCCATTCGTAGCATTCCTACAAAATTTTTACAAGCATATTTTTTGTTTGCAAAAATTTTTGTTTGCAAAAATGGAAAAAGGGTCTGCTCTGCGCAAACCCTCTCATGTCTTTCTGTAACTGCTGCATTTAATGGAATCTGATTACAGCGGAATATTCCCATGTTTTTTCTTTGGTAATTCAACCTGCTTATTCTTCAATCCGCGTAATGCTTTCAGCAGTGCTTCTCTGGTTTCTTCCGGTTTGATAACTTCATTTACATACCCTCTGGAGGCTGCTACATAAGGATTCAGGAAGCGTTCCTCATATTCAGCCTTACACTGCGCTCTCATTTGCTCTGGATTTTCTGCCGCTTTGATTTTTCTCTTAAACGCAATATTCACTGCTCCATCTGCTCCCATAACCGCAATTTCAGCAATTGGCCATGCGTAAACAATATCTGCTCCCATTTCTTTGGAATTCATGGCGATATATGCGCCGCCATAAGCCTTTCGCATAATGAGAGAAATCTTAGGTACAGTTGCTTCAGAATAAGCATACAAAATTTTGGCTCCATGTCGGATAATGCCATTGTGTTCCTGCTCTGTCCCTGGCAAAAATGCAGGAACATCAATCAATGTGACAAGAGGAATATTAAAACAGTCGCAGAAGCGGATAAATCTGGCAATTTTATCAGATGCATGGTAGTCTAGCGAACCGCCCATGACATTGGGCTGATTGGCAACAAATCCAACTACTTTACCGTCCATACGCCCCCAGCCAACAACTCCATTCATGGCAAATTCTTTCTGCACCTCAAAGAAACTTCCTTCATCCACAATACAGTCTATCACTTCCTTAACATCATAAGCATGTCTGGAATTCTCCGGAACAATGTCCTTTAATTTAGCTGCTCTGGCTTTGGAAGACATTTCTACTTTGCTGAATCGGTTCAACACCTTGCCTACCGCTGGCAAATGACTCTGTCTTTCTTTGGTATTCAGAACCGGTGGCTTTTCGGTATTATTACTGGGCAGATAAGATAGCAATTTGCGCACTCCCATCAGGCATTCCCCTTCTGAATCATAAGTAAAATGGGAAACACCACTCTTCTTCGCATGGACCTCTGCGCCGCCCAGTTCTTCTACGGACACTTCCTCGTTAATCACCGTTTTTACTACATTAGGTCCTGTAATAAACATTTTGGAAATATCCTTCACCATAAAAATGAAATCACAAATTGCAGGTGCATAGCAGGCACCACCGGAACAAGGACCCAAAATAACTGCAATCTGGGGAATAACACCAGATGCCTGGGTATGGCGAAGAAACATTCCGCTATAACCGCTTAAAGAGGAAATTCCCTCTTCAATTCTGGCTCCGCCGCTGTCATTGATGCAGATAAGCGGTGCTTTCATCTGCATTGCCATATCTTGAATACGACATATTTTGAAAGAATGGTATTCTCCCAGAGTGCCTCCAATTACCGTAAAATCTTCACTGCATACAAACACCAGTCTGCCATCAATTTCACCGTAACCAGTTACAACACCGTCCCCTGGTACGCGCTTTTTATCCAAATCAAAATCATCAATTCTGGACTCAACAAATCCATCAACCTCTACAAAAGTATCTTTATCCAATAACACTTCTATTCTCTCTCTGGCAGTCATTTTGCCACTCTGATGCTGTTTATCAATACGAGCCTGCCCACCGCCCATAAGTGCTTTTTTTCTTCTTATGTCCAACTCCTGAATCGCTTCATCCCAATTCATCGCCAATCCTCCTGCTTACTTACAATCTCTTTTCAGATTTTTTGATTCTCTTATTGTTTGAACTTTTAATATTTTGACTTTCAAACTTTTCATTCAAATTATAGCAAAGTGAAACAGAATGTCAAGAAGTTTTATTCTTTCCAAGTGAATTTCCTGGCATAGAACACTAGACAACATACTTTCCTTTTATACAAAAAAACAGCCAGAGTTTCTTCTCTAACTGTTTTCCTTAACCATCTGCAATGCTGCAGCGATTACTTTATCCATATCATAATACTGGTACTGCCCCAGTCTGCCGCCAAACAGAACCTTTGGCTCCTTCTGTGCCAACTCACGATATTCTTCAAACAAGGCGTTGTTTTTCTCATTGTTCACCGGATAATAAGGTTCATCCCCGGGTTTCCATTCTGCCGGATATTCTCTGGTAATCACAGTCCCCGGCTGTCTTCCAAACTCAAAATGCTTATGCTCAATAATGCGTGTATAAGGCGTTTCCCTATCCGTATAATTCACAACCGCATTGCCTTGATAATTGTCACATTCTGGTATCTCTTCCTGCTCAAACCGCAAGGAACGGTACTCCAAATGTCCTAACTGATATCCGAAATATTCGTCAATCATACCGGTATAAAGTACTTTCTCGAAAAGATTACCTTCCTCGTCTGCAAAAACTTTCTCTTCGCCCTGTCCTGTGACGGTAATATATTCTTGATAACTGATTCCTGTTTTTACCTCAATGCCTTCTAACATTTTCTCAATGATTGCGGTATAGCCGCCTACCGGAATTCCCTGATAGGGGTCATTGAAATAATTGTTGTCATATGTAAAACGAAGCGGAAGCCTTTTTATAATAAAAGCAGGCAAATCCTTACAGTCACGCCCCCACTGCTTCTCAGTATAGCCTTTCACAAGCTTCTCGTAAACATCACTTCCTGCCAGAGATAATGCCTGTTCTTCCAGATTTTTCGGTTCGCGAATGTGTAGTTCCTCTATCTGCTCTGCAATCTTCTCCTTCGCCTGTTCCGGCGTAACAACTCCCCACATTGCATGAAATGTATTCATGTTAAAAGGCAGATTGTAAAGCTCCTCATGATACCTGGCAACCGGCGAATTGATGTAATGATTAAACGCTGCAAACTGATTGATATATCTCCATATCTCCTGATTCGATGTATGGAAAATATGTGCACCATACTTATGTACATTGATATCCAAAATGGATTCTGTATAGATATTTCCTGCTATATGCTCCCGTTTGTCAATCACCAGCACCTTTTTGCCGCGTTTGTTCATTTCATAGGCAAAGACAGCACCGAACAAACCGGAACCTACAATTAAATAATCATATTTCATCTTTCTATCTCTTTGATTTACTGCTCTGTTGACTGATACTTCTCAAGCTGGGCATAATCTTCCATCAATTCCAGTGCTTTCTTACGTCCGGTCTTGTTCAGCTTGATGTAATACTGCATTACTCTGTTTTCCAAAATTTTATTTCCAAGCGGACTTCTCTTATCAAGTGGAGAAAAATCTACTGGATTAAGATTCAATCTGTCACACATTCTAATCACAGTTCCATATGCCATTCCCTCAATTCCTCTGTCTAATGCTGTAACAAGTGTGGAATAAGGAATCTCCATCTCAATTGCGAACTGTCTTACGCTCTTGTACTGTGATAAAATTTCTGCTTTTAATATTTCTGCCTTGGTCATGCCAGTCCCTCCTAAAATATTTGATATTTATACTCTCCGTAAAGATGTACCCCTTATCACTTCACGACTGGGTATATTGTACCACATTTTTTCTCAAAAAGGAACACTTAAACGATAACTTCAACGCAATTTCGAAAAAAGTTTATATAGCAATTGTAGGAATTATCTGAAAATGTTAAAATGTTTTTATACTATGAAAGAAAGGCATATTTGTCCTATGATACCGATTACTGTATGCATGATTGCTAAAAACGAAGACAATCATATTGAAGAATGTTTAAAAAGACTACGTCCCTGTAAGTTCGAGATTGTTGTAGTCGACACTGGTTCCGTAGACCGTACCATGGAAATAGCACGTAAATATACAGACAAAGTGTTTCATTTCGACTGGTGTGATGATTTCAGTGCAGCCAGAAATTTTTCCATAGAACAGGCATCTAATGACTGGATACTGGTGATTGACTGTGATGAATATCTGGAAAATGTAAATCTTGCTGAGGTAGAGGCCGCCATTGCCCTGAAAGAAAACATTGCTTCTGTGGGCATTATCCTACGCAACAATCCTTACAGCATCCAAGGTGTGCGCTCCATCATGACAGAGTATATCGGCAGACTTTTTAACCGGAAACAATGTCATTATGAGGGAATTATCCACGAACAGGTGAAAACGTTATCCGGCAAAGAACCTGACACCTTTCGTCTGCCCCTAACCTTCTATCATGAAGGTTATGTTTCGGAATCGGACAAACGGATGCGTGCAACCAGAAATCTGGAAATGCTTCTGCGCGATTTGGAATGGAAAGGTCCTAATCCTTATATTTATTTTCAGCTTGGACAAAACTACATTTCCCTAAACGATTTGGAAAAAGCTGCACATTATTCGAAGCTGGGTCTGGACATGGATGCTGACCCACAAGCAGCGTTTGTACAGAGTATGGCTGAAACCTATGGTTATTGCCTGATTGAACTTTCCCAGTACGACAAGGCTTTGTCCTTGCTGGAGAAATACGAACTGTTTGACCACAGTGCGGACTTTGTTTACCTTATTGGCATGGTTTACTTGAAAACAGGAAAGTACGAAAGTGCACTGAAAGAATTTGAAAAAGCTACTTCCCTGACGAACTACTCCCGTACCGGTGTAAACAGCTATCGCGCCTACTACAATATGGGCATGATTTATGAACAACTGAATGACTTAGTACAAGCCAGAAATTACTATAAAAAATGCGGTGACTTTGATGCCGCTGTCAAAAGATTGGATGAATTATCATAATGCTACCGATTTCCGTATGTATCATTGCAAAAAACGAAGAACAACATATCGAAGAATGTCTGAAGTGCTTAAAACCCTACCATTATGAGATAGTTTTAGTGGATACTGGATCTACGGACAAAACTCTGGAAATTGCTTCCCAATATACAGAACATATTTATCACTATGACTGGACAAATGACTTCAGTGCTGCCAGAAACTTTGCCATAAGTCAAGCCTCTCATGACTGGATTCTCTCCATTGACTGTGATGAATTTATCGAACAAATCGAAGAAGATGCTTTGCAGAAACATATGACTCGATTCCTTGAAAGTGCTGGCCGCATTTTGATTCGAAACCAGCTTACTGAAAATGGACAGGTTTCCTATGAACAGGTCCGGGTAACCCGTTTCTTTAACCGGCATTATTTTCATTTTGAAGGAATCATACATGAACAAGTAGAAAAAATACAGACTTCTTCTCCAAAACAGGTTTTCTCTGCCCCCATTACAGTACTGCACATCGGCTATGATGGTTCCGAAGAAGAGATGCGCAGCAAATCACTCCGCAATATAAAATTACTGGAACAAGAACTGCTTCGTAATGGTCCTGATGATTACTTGTACTATCAGCTTGGACAAAGCTGTATGAAACTGACGGCTTATGAAAAGGCTTATGAATGGTTTCATCTGGGACTTGCCATGGATGTCAATCCCGAACTGGACTACATCCAGAAAATGGTGGAATCTTACGGTTATTGCCTGCTAAATCTGAAACGTTACGAAGAAGCCTTACAGCTTCTGAATGTTTATGATGTCTTTGCCGTTACCGCAGACTTTGTATTTCTGATGGGACTGATTTACATGAATAACGGATTATTTGATAATGCAATTAAAGAATTTCAGAAGTCTACCACTATGACACAGTTTTCCACAGAGGGAGTTAACTCCTATCGCGCCAACTATAATATCGGTGTTATCTATGAATGCACCGGTCATAAAGAAGAAGCACGTAACTATTACCAGAAATGCGGAGCATATGAGCCGGCTCAGATAAGACTGCGGGAGTTGTAGGTGCTCCCGCCTACAAAATAGCAGCCTGATTCCCGATTTTTCAGACTGATTCCTGGTTCTTGCAACAAATTCTGATACTTTTTTCCAAAACTCCCCATATAGAGCATTAGGATATATCGCAAAACAAAAAATCACTTCATCGATACACTCTGCTTCTTTAAATTCTCCACCGTCTTCCGCAATCCTTCCCTCATATGGGTCTGTGGAATCCAGCCTAGTTGCTGGAGTTTGTGCGTATCCAGCAACGCCTTCGTTGCTGTGGAATATCCCTTCTGCTCTGCAGCATCTGGAATTTCAAATATTACTTTCATCCCATTGTCTTCTGCCAGCCACTCTGTTATCTGTTTCAAAGTTACTTCAGAGTCTGTATCTGAAATATTATATGCCTCACCACATTCCCCTTTTAACAATACTATTAAGACACCCATTGCCGCATCCAGTGCATAGGTATAGGAATATAATTGGTTTCCTGCACTTTTTAATATAATATCCTCTCCTGCTGCCGCTTTCTTAATAAACTGTGCAATCGCTTTCGAATCGGAAGAAAGCATTGTTGGACCATAAACTCTACTCAATCTGGGAATCACAAAATCCATTTCATATGTCTGATAATAGGCATTACACAAAGCCTCTCCCAGTCGCTTGCTTTCCGGATATCCGGCACGCAGTGTATTACAATTTATGTACCCAAGATAATTCTCATCAAAACGCTCTGCATCTCCTCGATTTTCTCCATAAACTTCTACAGAAGAAACAAAACAAAAACGTTCTGTCTTATGCGAAACTGCATAATCTAACATATTCTTTGTTCCAATAACATTGGATGCTATCGTGCCGATGGAATCCTGTGAATACTGCAGTGGATGTGTATTACTTGCTGCATGCACAATATAGTCCGCCTTGCCACATTCCGGAATTTTCACATTCACATCACAAGAAACATACTGAAAATTTTCTTTCTCCCAGTATTCTTCAAATCGTTCTTTTGCCCGTTCCCGATTCCGACTCAGCGCAGTAACCCGAATTGGTGCACTTTGGTTTCCGTAGATTTCATTGTAATCCATAATCAAATCTATCATACCTTTTCCAACCATTCCGGTTGCACCAGAAATCATAATTGTCTTACCTGCTAGCTTTTCCCATGCAAACTTTTGCTGCAGCATGGCTCCTATTTCTTCTTTATATGTGTACATATCCCTACAATTCTCCTGTTTCATTTCTGCTTTTTACACTTCAACTTCACAATTATCATTTATCAATATAATTTCATATAGCGGAATCAATTCTTAAATCTTAAATTGGTAAAAAACAAAGTCCCTGTACTGTTATAAAAATGGGTTATTGGTAACATCACGCAGAAATGCGCATTCTTTGACAAGCTACATATGCCTTTTAGCATATCTGCTCATAGATTACATCTTTTCCATAAATTCATCCAAAGATGCAACTTCGACGGCTAAATGAAGCCATGTTTTTAACACACTCAAACTTTCTTCTGCAGTAATTCGTGCGCTGCAATCCGCTGAAAGCTTTCCTTTAAGAGAAAGCACATCCAAAATCGCCTCAGCCATTCCTTCCATTTTGCCCTCGGCTCTTCCTTCGGCTCTTCCTTCGGCTCTTCCTTCGGCTCTGCCAATCTCCTTTTCTTTTGCAGCTTCTTCATCCATCCATTCACCAAGTGTCATATACTTTGCCTCCAAATCGCGACTCTTCTTCAACGCTACAATCTTTTCATGCAATTCGTCAATTACTTCTTCCTGGATTGTTTCCACATACTGGTCCGTACTATTCTCTATATACTCCAGAAAATGTACCAGTAATTGTGAAGTTTCATGTGCATTCTTTCCTTTGCTATTTAAGAAAATTTTCCTTGTTCCGTCACCTAACGGAAAGTCTTCTTCCAGGCAACGTTCCTCAAAAGTATACTGATAACGTCCTTTTCCAAAGGGATCAAACGAACAAATAAAAACGACATAACTAGGCTTTAAGTTATTAAAATCTTCTCCCGGTTTCAATGCCATAACATCCATTTCTGCTTGATGAAAACGGCTTCTTTTCGGAAGATTTCTTTTTCTATTATTCTGGCTCTCTACATTATAATTTACTTCCATTTCAGAAGATGCATAAACATCCAGCCGAATACTTCGGAAATCACTGCTAAACAAAACTGTATGTTCTGTATGAACCTTGACTTTAGGTAATTTTGTTCCAAAGATAATTTCAAGAACCAACTGACAAATATCAGGCTCTTGCAAGGCTGCTGCAAACAAAAACGAATTTTTTAAATCTAAATCTTTAAACTTTTCTTTCATAAAGCTGTACTCCTATAAGATAACAGTACAGGTACAACTTTGTCTATGAAATTATTATATTCTTGTATGAATATATTTGCAATAGTTTTTTTACTTTTTGTCGTTTTTATTATTCCTCAAAAATTCATTCGCTGTCAAATCTTTGCCAACTATAACTAACCCCAAACTATATCAGCCACTTCTTTCCAGCATAGAAGATTTTTAAATGTTCTTTGTTCTTTAGAAAGTATATTGTCGTTAGATTTTCTCCCATATAACCAGCAAATCTGTCGGCACGTTTATCTCCTTTCGGTGTTGTAAATTCTTCTACCTTGTGCAAGACCCGAAACATAAACTCGCAGTAATCATCAAATATGCCTCTCTTTGCTATAAGCATATTATAATTCCAAAAATATTGTTCTCCGTTCGTAACTGCTTCCTGATATGCCTCAAAATAATCTGGGGTAGTTTCTTCTAAAATCTGCATCAAAACTTGCCAGTCACTATCGTTAATATAACGAAAATGCTGCGCAGAAATATCTGGATAATGGATAGAGGGATATGGCAAAATCACATCCCATTCTTCATTCTCTGAACACAATTCCTGCATCTGTGCATCCGTAATGTCAAAAATACGTCGGTAATGACACAACCCTTTATAATCCGCCCTGCAATTTTTCCATGCATAATAAGAAGCGGTTAGTTCACAGTAATTTCTATTCTTAGAAGAAATATTATCTCCTACATTATCTTGAACCTCTGCAATCTTTTTATCCGCAAAAACTGTTCCTACCTGAATTGGTACCACATAATCAGGTACTTTTTCCTCCATGGCTAACGACTTATCCACATGACATTTTGCTTGAAAAATCTGTATTGTATTGTTTCTCTGATTCTGCTTATCACCATTATTACTTTTCAACAAAACCCTATGCAAATCTGTTTCTGGCTGTGTTTCTTGGTAATACCGCGCCATAATCTGATTTTCGAATTCATTCGTAACGAAAACCATAGCCTCCTCTTCAATGCCATACTCATACAAAGATTTCTCAATTGTTTTATGATGTATCTCCGGTGCAGCAATGATATACTTCAAATCTTCTTTCTTTACATCTATTTCCTGCAATTTGGTCTGCCACTCAGATAGTCTGACGACTGGAATAGAATCTATCTCTTTGGGGTTCTCATCTTGCTTATCTGTTGTCGCATCTGTTACTAAGAAATAAGCAGGCTGTTTCCCATATAAAGTTTTAATTGCTGTATAAATGCTTGCTGCTACAATGCCTGCACCATAAATTGCGAATTTTTTTAGAGGCATTTTTCCTTCTCTCCCTATGTAATTTATTCACACAACATAACTGCATCTATTAACTCATAATTAAATAGATTGCGCTTTCGTAATCTTTCTACAATATCTTTCTTGTAAATACTAGTTACCGTAATCAATATCAAATCATCATTTTGGTAACGATACTCATCTAATGAAATAACCGGT
The DNA here is from genome assembly GCA_964454605.1 of uncultured Bacteroides sp. GTDB lineage: Bacteria > Bacillota > Clostridia > Lachnospirales > Lachnospiraceae > UBA3282. Next base: position 4,296 of record CAYVUF010000011.1, on the reverse strand, counting down.
ATTTCTTCTATATGCTCTGGATTACCTTCTTTATCTGTAACAATAATTGCTTGTACTTTTTCAAATGCTCCCTGTTTCTTCAAATAATTCAGAAAATCAAAAGTGGCTTGACCTGCACCATATAAATAAATCTTTCTACTCTGTATCATTTTTTTATTCAATTGTTCCTTATGATGCCCCTCCACCTCTATAATACATCCTAATATTTTCTGCAAAGGTAAAATAACATAATCTTTTTGCTCTTTCACATTCCTAATAATTTGATTTGCCTTTAACAAAAGTTCCAATATCTCTATGCTATGTGCAGAAACACTATGACAAATAATATCACAATATTCTACTTCTAGTCGTTGCCATGTTCTATCAAATAGCTTATCCAATTTTTGAGTTTCTGCGAACTGTAAATTATCAATCAAACCGTTTAATAAATCCACTGCTTTATCTGCATTAAACCGTTTCACAACATTAGTTGTTCGATAACAATAAAGTGAACCCTCAATAAAGCAAAACTTCTCAATTTCTTGCATCGCTCTGACAAAAAAAGGCGGGTCCTGAAAACGTTTGTATGTAGGAAAATAAATTTTTTTATTTTTAATAACCTCTGTTTTAAAAATGAAACCATAATAGCCATAATCAAACTGAAAATCTTTATAATCTAAAACTCTTTCCCTTTTAGCTTCTTGTTCTACTTCTTGAAAGCCTGTATCTTCTGCAACCACACCATTGCGAATCAACTTCAGAGGGCTGCCACAAGCTCTTACTCCGCATTTTTTACAGGTATTATACATATCCTTCAATGCATTCGTGTCAAAATAATAATCATCTGCATCTAAAAAAGCCAGATATTCTCCTATCGCATGCTTAATTCCAATATTTCTGGCACTTCCTGCCCCTTGATTGGTCTGTGTGAAAACTTTTATTCTGGAATCACGTTCTGCATATTCTCTCAATATACTCTCAGAATTATCTGTTGAACCATCATCTATACAAATGATTTCTATTTCTTGTAATGTCTGCCCCAAAGCACTATTCAAACTCTCTGCCAAATACTCTTCACAGTTGTATACAGGCATAATTATTGAAATTTTGATACTCATAAATATTGACAACCTTCCCACTGACACTATTGTATAGCATATAAAATATCTTCTAATGATACAATTGGACATTTTATCTTTTCGCTTAATTCACTCTTAATTTCATCATAATAGGCAATCGGTGTTACAACAATTACATCTACCTCTTCTAAATTCTCATTTGGATATACAACTTTAATGTCTAATGGAAGTTTTCCAGCATTTTTATCAATTCCATATTGAACCTTCACACGTGAATTTTTCAACTCATGCATCAACGTTTCGCCTGCATAACTCATCCCATAAATTGCAATATTATGATATCCTTTCTTTTCAAAAAAAATAGAAATCTTCTTTCCCTCTTGATGCAATTTTACCCATTGATTCATCATTAAAAATAATGAATAATATTTGTCAGAACTATCCTTCCATGAATTTACCTTTCCATTCATAACTTTTTTTAAAAAAAAGCCTCCCATACTAATTCCCAACAAAAGTGTGAAAATATTTACTACTTTTCTTTTCATAATATGCTTCCTCAATTTCTTCTGTTTTCTAATATTCTACGATTTTTCCAGCATTCCCATACTACATACTTATAAGAACTAAGTACATACGCATCCTTTTCACTCGCTCTATTTTGGAACAAAAATTTCGATGATTGATCTTCTTTATGATATAGATATGTATCTTCTATATATATTTGTTTCAATCCAAGCCTCTGGCACAAGAAATAGAGTTGTATTTCCTCTGTGTACAAAAACGTTTTATCATATAAATAATTGTTTTTCTTAAAAAAAGCAGGTGTCAACATAAAGGCACATCCATGAATCATTTCAACCGTTTTTCTATTCGCTAGTTCCTTTTCTAACTTTGATTCGATACCTTTAAATCCATACTTCTTACACAACATCGTAAAATACTGACATAACACACTTTGAAAATCCACGTATTCATAATATCTTTTTTGTTGATTTCCATTTCTAAGAATAACTTTGCTACCAATCACTCCGATATCAGGTTCTACATATGCTAACATAATCGATAAATAATTTTTATCTACTAATTCGGTATCACTATTAAGCAACATGATATAATCCGTGTTAAAGTTTCCTCTTGCATACTTTATACCTATGTTATTTCCCTTTGCAAAACCATAGTTTTTCCCAGCTCTTATTACGTGAATATGTGAGTTATTCATGTATTGTCTTTTTAGTACCTTATAGGATTCATTTTTAGAACCATTATCCACAATAACAACATGTACAAACACCTTTTCTTGCAATAAGACACTCTCTACACATGAAATAGTTTCTTGATAATTCATGTAATTTAAAATTATTACTGTAACTTCCTTCATCTCTTCCATTGCCCTACTTATCCTCTAAACAACCAGAAAGTATATGTAACATTCCACCTTTTCATCTCTGGATAATCAATTCTACTAGCTTTTATCCCCAATACGTACAATAATTTGCGTATCATATTCCAAATCTTCTATATCTTTCACTGTCGCCGGCGGCAATTGTGAAACATATTTATTTTCAATTGGAATTCTAAACTCCTGACCGGCCAAATACCACTCATAATCCATATCTATCTGACCAATATCAATAACTTGATATCCTTCCTGTACTAAATCATATGCTAAAACTTTTCCTGCTGGTCCTAAAGCACAAAGAATCATCGCTTCTTTATCCAACCGCAATACTTCTTTCAGAATCTCTTCATAATATTCATATGCATTTTGAGTCGGACACAATACTCGTCTTAAACTTTTCACATTGCTAAACAAATCATTGCCAACTCCTGTCCGAGTTTGATCCCCCTCTATAATAACAACATCCTTTTCATGCCAAATTTTCTTCACTAATTGTACTCTATGATATGTATCACCCTTATTCTTATATGGGAAATAACACTTAAACATATAAGCATCATAATACACTTTGTTTGCACACAGTACCGATGCATGGAACTTTCTCACTTCATCTGTCATATACTCTCGAATAGAATCCGCTACTTCATCTGTATAAATGTCTAAATTACCATAATTATTAGCTATTGCAAGCAATATTCTATCATCATTTGTTTGAATAACCTCTACTAGTCTTTTCGAGAGTTGTTTGTCGTATTTCTGAAAGATCGGACGATTTTTACCCGCCATAATTTCAAATTCTCCATCTCCAAATCGTATCAGAGACTTCTTCTCATGAATTATTCTCTCCACCGCTTCTTCTCTGCTTTTAACAATTGGAAACACATATTTACACTCTTGAATACCCGCCGCTATCTCATACTGCATGTTTCGCAATCTAACATTACTTATTCGTTCTACTTCCAGAAGACGTTGCTCTAGGATATCTAATTTCCAAAAATCTACATTAAAAATATTTTTCTTTTCGAGGCTCCAACAATTTATATCGTAATAACAAAGTATTTTCTCCGCAGATACATTCGCTTTCATTAGTTGATACAATATTGCTTTATAACGAATCACTGTAACTATAATATAATCAAATTCTCGACTTATAGCATCAAATGGACAAACAGAATACCCCTCATAGCTCTTCGTATGTAATGCCGGATTGTTATCAATAATACCCAATATTTTTATATTTTCCAATTTCAAATTATATATTGCTTTCTTACAGCCTTTTCCAGTTCCCCATAAATAGACCTTCATTTTTCTTTCCCCTACGCATATCGCGGTTTTATCCAAATTACTTTTTTTTCATTTATTCCTAACTTTACCAATTCATCCTTTATTTCTTCTGCAATATTTTCATTATATATTGCAATTAAAATGTAATCATAGTCCAATCCTAAAATTGACTCTATTGAAGAAACCGGATAGCCATATTCCCTATATTGTTCATATTTCTTATCCACCCATTTCATGAATTGATACTCTTCACTTGTTATCAAATACTTCGAAAAACTTCTTCCAACATCTCCTGCACCATAAAGAATAATTTTACTTCCTTTTTTAATCAGTTCACGTGGAAATAAAAAATTTAACTCCTGTTTCTCCATTTTTGATAAAAGCTGTGGTTGTTTGAAAATTTTTCCCAAACTAGTATACTGTATCTTAGTCTTCTTATCATAAGATACATATAAGTTAAAATTATCCAGCAATTGCTCATATTTTTGAATTTGATCAGTATCCTCAATTTTTGCCGCTTTCAGAAGTTTTCTCATACTTATTACTCCATTACAC
>CAYVUF010000010.1:0-20396 GCA_964454605.1 uncultured Bacteroides sp. | reverse complement strand
TTATGACCAGAAGTAAGATGGTTAAAGGGCTTCCATTTGAGGCAACATTACCAGAAACAACAATTACAAGGGCAGAGGCTAAGAATGCATTCTATAAGTTGAGAGAGCAGGCTGCTGATGTGCCAGAGATGTCTCTTGATGAAATTAATGCTGAAATATCAGCTGTCAGAGCAGAAAGAAAAAGGTAAGTGCTTGTGGTGTACTATGCAGTTATAGATACAAACGTTTTCATTTCAAAGAAGAGACAATCCAGCTGGTTATAAATGCAGTGAAACAATATGGTATGGAAGTGTTTCCGCAACCTACAGGGGAGCTACTGGTTGACATGGATGATTTGGTATTTTATGAGGTTACTATGGAGAAGAGAGATGATGATGCCTATTTGGTAACAGGCAATCAAAAGCATTATCCGATAAGGGACTTTATTGTAACGCCAGCTGAGATGATGGAAATTATTGATAAGTAAGTTGCAGTAGAAGTCTCATTGGATAGAGTGAAATCTGTCTGGTGAGGCTTTAGTATAACTGGTATACACAAGGAGGGGTGAGATTGGAATAAACTATTGCTTGACATGCTTAAAAATGAGAATATAATGATGAATAAGAATAAATAAACGAGCCAGACACTAAGATGCAGAGCCAATCCAGAAAGACAAAATGGTTGGTTCTGTTTTTTATTTGCTGAAAAGAGAACGAAGGGCAACAGACAGACTGCTTTTAAGAAGATAGGTTGCATCTGCTTTTAAAGATTGCCAGGAATATCTTGCAGATTCTGAGGTGGTGAAGTTTGAACCCTAGACACTGGTGGCAAGGCAAAAAGCTTTTCAAGATGTATGATACAGAAAGGATATGACAACATGATAAAAAAGATATATAAAGAGGATATTCAAACTTTAAAATCCTTTAATGAATTAACCAGAAATACATTTGGCTTTGATTTCGTAAAGTGGCATGAGGCAGGTCATTTTGGCGATATGTATGTTCCGCACGTGATTATGGAGGGGGGAAAAGTGGTTTCCAATGTTTCGGTGAACCAGATGCAATTTGATGTAGGTGGAGTAATCAAAAATTATATACAGATTGGTACGGTTATGACAGACAAGGAGTATGAAGGTCAAGGGCTTAACCGGAAAATCATGGAGTCCATTTTACAGGAGTATATCGATAAAGTGGACGGAGTTTATCTGTTTGGCAATGATAGTGTGCTGAATTATTATCCGAAGTTTGGGTTTGTTCCCTGTGAAGAATACGAGTATTTTTTCCCATATGAAAAGAAAAGCGGTGTAAGTCCATATGCCATAGAGAAGGTAAATATGGAAGATGCTGCTTGGGCGAAGAAAGTCTATGCGGTTTTGGAACGTTATTTTGCAGAGCCAGATGTATTAAATGAGAACGATGCCATGTATATGAGTGAAAATCTTGGACTGTATCATTTTTGGCTGGATTCGATATATAAAAATGAGATTTACTATTTGCTGGAATGCGGAGTTTATGTGGTGGGTGCCATAGAGGATGAAAAACTGTATCTTTACCAGATAATTGGAAAAGAAAAGGTAGAGCTGGATAAAGTAGCAGGTGCATTCGGTGATGGTTTCTCGGAGGTGGTGCTTGGATATACACCAGTACACAAGGAAGGACTTAATGTAAGAATACATAAGGAGGAGGACTGTACCTTATTTGTTCTTGGACAGGATTTAAGCTGTGTGGGCAGGAATCAGATGATGTTTCCGGTTTTATCCCATGCGTAGTTATATAAGATTAGTATCTAAGGAAAAAGATTTTGGGATAGTCCTTATTCCTTAAGAAAAATCAAACAGTATCCCCACCATTTCATAACAAAATGCCAGGAGCTTATCCGAGTGATAAGCTCTTTTTGTATGATAAGAAATTGCATAACATGATATAATCAAGTTACGTTTTTGTTACGCCCTTTGCACTATAATAAAAAACACAATGGAATCTATGAGGTAAAAATGAAATCTTTTACAAATAAATTATTAGTATTATGGAAACAACAGACCCTGCTGGCACTGATAATTGTAGGACTGCTATCCGGATTATTGCTATTTCTGAAACAAGACAGCAGGATTGAAGTTGACCGGAGCAGAACGGATGCTTCTGTTCAGGTGGTGCAGAAGGTAAGTGAAAAAGTAATCGACCCGAATTTCCAATGTCAAGACCGTAGGTTCCAACTGGGTGATGGTTCCGCTTTATCCGGAGGACAGCGGTAAAGAAGTCAGAGTTGTACTTACGCCAGTGTATCAAAATTACACAGAAGCGGAGTTGGAGTTTCTGATTGGTCCGGCAATGGGAATTTATCAGTCACAGCTATTTGCTGCATTACCGGAAATCATATTGTGCATAATCAATTTCGTGATTGGTTTTCTGGTTATGGGCATTGCGGTCTACTATATGTGCCGAAAACATCACAGCTCAGGAACAGCGTTTGTTGGAAAAAGAATTGCAGCTTACGCAGAGTCGGAGTGTTACTATGATGCAGCAGATACGTTCTCATTTTGTATTCAATATTCTGAATGCTATCAGCGGTATGTGCAAATATGACCCGAAAAAAGCGGATGAAACGGTAGTGCAGTTTGCAAGGTATCTGCGCAGCAACATTGATATTATGCAGGAAGATGTTCCGGTAGCTTTTGAGGTTACCATGCGGCATTTGGAGGATTATATTACACTGGAAAAAATTCGTTTTGGGGATAAGATACGCTTTGAAACAGATATTCAGGATGATAATTTTATGCTGCCGCCACTGATTTTGCAGCCTTTAGTGGAAAATTCCATTAAGCATGGGTTATTGCCGAAGCCTTCCGGTGGAACTGTTTTTTTCAGTACAAGGGCAGAAGGAGATGAGATTCTGATTACCATCGAAGATGACGGCATTGGTTTTCAGACAGATGCTCCTTATCGAACTGGTGCGGTTGGACTGCAAAATGTTCGTTTCCGTCTGGAACACATGGCGCAGGGGAAAATGATAATGGAAAGCACACCTGGTAAGGGAACAAAAGTGACTATAACAATTCCTCGAAAGGAGATTGATTCATGCATGTAATATATGTAGATGATGAGCTGCCGGCACTGTCCGTTACTATCAATGGAGAACCGGTGCAGTTCTCAGGAGCTAAAACAAGGGAACTTCTGGCATTGCTGGTAGACCGCGGTACGCAAGGACTTACCACAGGGGAAGGAATCGCGTGTCTTTGGCCGGAACGTTCCATGGATGTCAATACCCAGTCGCTTTTCCGGATGACGTATAAAAGGCTTTCGGATGCACTGGATGAGGCTGGTGCAGGATATATCATTATGTCTAATAATAACAGGCGGTTTCTGCGTGTAGAGCAGGTGGACTGCGATTTGTATCGTATTCTTTTTGGTGACGAACAGGCAGCGCGCAAATATGATGGTCAGTATCTGAGGGAGTATGCATGGTCTGAGGAAAGAAATGGGCAGTTGTACCGGATGTTGATGACCGAAAGATAGGAGGAGTGAAAAAAGGATGAATGGTAAAAGAAAAAGTGTTAGAAGGAAAAAGGGAGGAATACTGCTAGCACTGGCGTTATCGGTTGGTGTAATGTTTGGAAACAGCATGACGGCAGAGGCGGCAGAAATAAAATTGGTAGATGGAGATAGCTTGCAGGTAGGACAAGAATTGCAGGGTGGAGATGTTATTAGTAAGACAAGCTATACATCATGTTTTAAGGTTTTAATTGATGGTAGGACGGAACTGGAAGAATGGAATACGAGTAATTATGCTTATACATTGCCAGCAGGAGAGAAGATTTCTTTTGACACAGGAAGACTGTATACATTATCAGATTCCATCATCAAAAAACTGGCAGAGAGAAATGATGTCAGTGCTGAAATTACCTTTGAGTACCAGGGAAAAAATTATAAGATGACAATTCCGGCAGGAGCAGACTATACCGCTATTTTAGGGGATGAAGAGAATTTCTATGGCTATTTCTATTTTGCCCAGTTGATTGGAGCGACAATAGAGGAGATATAAGGGACAGAACGTGAATAAAACTGCGGAAACGCAAGCCGCCTGCAGGCTGTAGACGGATTAAAAATGTCAAAATATCTGCTTGATACCGCCATAAAAAATATGGAAGGCGAAATTACATTAAAAGAAGCACAGAATCTTATGAAAGAAATGGGACGAAATCTATAGAACAGGCACCAAATGACGTTATAAATCATTTGGTGCTTTCTTTTATTTATTGCAAGAGCATTTAAGGCACATTGTGAGTTAGGCGCTGTTTTTAATCTGTTTACTGCTTTTCCACAATAATCTTAGAAGATTTTATCTGCAAGATGTAAATTGTATATCCGAAATAGAAGGGATTTAACTTTACAATTTAGCCCAATAATACTATAATGTGATAAAGTGATGGAGGGAGGTAACTTATGATGAAGAAACAAACCAAAACACAAAATAAGAAAAAACGAATTGCTTTGGAATTGCAGAAGTCCGTTATTAGTGGAATTACTGCGATTTTTTTGGCAATGTGCGTTGCAGTTGCTGTAATGATTGGCAGTATCAGTATGTCAGCGCAGCAAAATGATTTGCAGATGCAGTCAAGAGCGGCATCTTACCAGTTGGAAACCTTTTTTCAGGAGTATATGACTATCGTAGAACAGGTGGCACTGGATACGGATGTGAGAGCTTTGCTTGCGGAAACGACAGCAGGGGATGATATTACCCAGGCGGCTAAGTAGCAGACCGTTTTTGATGAGATGAAGAAGAGTGCCGCAACCGATACGGAAAACATTCAGGCGGTATGGGTTGGTGATATAGATGCCAATGTTCTTACTCAGTCAGATGGTTATACCAGCGGCAGTGATTTTGAGATTACACAGCGTAGCTGGTTTCGGGCAGCCGAAGAGAAAAAGACAATTCTTACAGATGCTTATGTGGATGCCAGCACTGGAAATCTGATTCTGAGTGCCGCAACTCCGGTATATGATGAAAACGGAAGTCAGGTTATTGGTGTGGCAGGTATTGACATTTCTCTGGAGAATATCAATAAAACATTGTCTGGTTATAAGATTGGTGAAGAAGGCTATGTTATATTATTAACAGCAGAGGGCAGTATTGTTTACCATCCAGACAGCAATAAGCAGTTGAAAAATCTGTCTGAATTAAATATTTCAGATACAGTGCAGAAGGCACTTGGTGGTGAAAATACATCGGTGAAGTATAAGACAGACGGTAACACACAGTACGGATATATGGGAAGAATTGGCAGTACGGATTACTATATTTTAAGCAGTCTGCCTTCAGGTGAATATTATTCCAGTCTGAATACCTGTATGTTTATTGTTATTTTGATGATGATAATCGGCATTGTTATTATTGTTTTGATTGTACGTCGTTTGGCAGGCAATATTACCAAACCGATTGTAGTATTGAACGAAGTGGCACAGGAACTGGCAGCCGGTAATCTGGATGTGGAAATGAATGTGGCAGTTGAGAATGAGATTGGTGAGTTGGCAGATTCTTTTGATAAGACAGTGAAACGTCTGAAAGTATACATAGATTATATTGAAGAAATTGCCCATGTATTGAATCAGTTGGCAGATGGCAAATTGAAGTTTAAACTGCAGTATGATTACGCTGGAGATTTTGCAAAGGTCAAAGATGCTTTGTTGAATATATCTGCATCCTTGCAGGATGTTATGGAAAATATTATTGAAGGCTCTACACAGGTAGCCCAGGGTGCAGATGAATTGTCGAAGGCATCCCAGAATATTGCAGAGGGTGCAAGTACACAGGCCGCTTCTGTGGAAGAATTGGTGGCTACCACAGTTACCGTTTCAGAGCAGGTACGGGAGAATACCGAGGATGTCAGAAAGTCCGCAGAAGAAACTGCACGTGTAACGCGTATGATGGAAAGCAGTCAGGAACAGATGAATCATATGATGGATGCCATGAATAAGATTACGGAAACTTCCAATGAAGTAGTCGGCATTATCAAAACGATTGAGGATATCGCAGACCAGACAAATCTGCTTGCACTGAATGCTTCTATAGAGGCGGCAAGAGCCGGAGAGGTTGGACGTGGTTTTGCAGTTGTAGCAACAGAAATTGGTTCACTTGCCGATGGAAGTGCCAAGGCAGCCAATAATACCAAGGAATTGATTGAAATTTCCATCAATGAGATTGCAAGAGGCAGGCAGCTTGCGGCTGATGTGGTACAGGCAATGCAAGATGTACTTGCAGCAGTAGAAAATGTAAACGGAATGATGGCGAAAAGTGCTGACAACAATGAAATACAAAATGAAAATATTGAGCAGATTCGCCTGGGTGTAGAAGAGATTTCCCATGCAATCGAAGATAATTCGGCGGCAGCAGAAGAAACTTCCGCAACTTCCGAAGAACTTGCAGCAGAAGCATCTACGCTGGAGGATTTGGTAAATCGTTTTGATTTAACGGATTAATTTGGGACATTTTCTGTCATGGGACTCAATAAAAAAGCCTATGCTTCCGATAATATATACATGTGATACAGATGCGGCAGCATGGCAGGAGGATAACGGCATGAGAGTGACAACACAGATGGTAAATGAATCTGCAAGAAGAGCAGGAATACCGTTGAATCAGTCATCCCTTTTAAATTATATTGACATGGGTGGCAATAACGACAATTCTTTACTGGCAGCGTTAAATCAGAAGAAGCAGACGACTGCAGCAGTAGATACCGCAGGTAAGAAGAATTATGAGAAGGTAGAAAAAGAGGCAGAAGAACTGGCAGAAGCAGCAGAGGCCTTTTTGCAGGAGGGAGAAAACAACCTGTTTGCACAGGCAAAAGCAAGCGGAAATAACCAGAAAGTATATGACAGCATCAAGAACTTTTTCGAAAGTTATAACAGTACATGGAAAGCATTGAAAAATGTGTCTGGAACGATAGAAGATTTCTATCGGCAGATGATGTCCGAAGCAACCGGGGATATCAAAGAAAATCTGGCAAACATCGGCATTACTTTTGACAAAGAAGGAAATGCTGTGGTTGATATGGAGAAGGTGCAGGCGGCTGATTTGGAAACCTTGGAGAATTTGTTCGGAAGTAAGAGCAGTTTTATGACCCAGATGAATTTCTTGTCTGCGCGGATTGCGGACAGTGCAAAAGCAAACGTGGACAGTCTGAGCAGTGCTTACAATGCCAATGGTAATTTATACAGTGGAAGCGTTGGCAGTAAGTATGATTTCTTTGGCTGATGGAAACAGGCGCGCAAAATTCTGGCAGGCAGCTTGACTACACAATCGAATAGACTTTATAATGGCAGTGAAAAAATGGATGAGAGGTACACTTATGGAAAAGAATTTGACATCTGGCAGTGTATGGAAAACCGTCTTACGTTTTTCACTGCCATTTTTTCTGTCTTACTTTTTACAGACTTTGTATGGTATGGCAGACTTATTTATTATTGGACAGTTCAATGGCGTAGAAAGTACAACTGCAGTTTCTATCGGCAGTCAGGTCATGCATATGCTGACGGTTATGATTGTGGGTCTTGCTATGGGGGCAACCGTCATGATTGGACAGGCAATCGGTGCCGGTAAAAAGGAACTGGTTTCGAAAGAAATCGGTAATACGGTATCTTTGTTTATGGCATTGTCTGGTGTTTCTATGGTGATGCTGCTTTTTCTGGTAAAACCAATTGTCAGGGTCATGTCAACACCCACAGAAGCAGTGGCAGGAACAACTTCTTATCTTGTAATTTGTTTTATCGGGATTCCTTTTATCACAGCATATAACATTATCAGTTCGATTTTCCGGGGGATGGGAGATTCGAAAAGTCCGATGTATTTTATAGCAATTGCCTGTGGGGCGAACATTGCACTGGATTATCTGTTTATCGGATATATGGGACTGGGAGCAGCCGGAGCAGCACTTGGCACTACTTTGTCCCAGACCATCAGCGTAATCGTATCCCTTACCGTTATTTTGAAACGAAAAATGGGAATCCGCTTAACCAGAACGGATTTCAAACCGGATAAGGAAACCATACAGGGATTGTTGAAAATCGGGATTCCGGTTGCCCTGCAGGATGGATTTATACAGATTTCTTTCATTGTGATTACCATTTTTGCCAATCGAAGAGGGTTAAACGATGCGGCAGCAGTAGGGATTGTGGAGAAGATTATTGGAATTTTGTTTCTGGTACCCTCTTCCATGCTCCAGACCGTGTCGGCTCTGTGTGCACAGAATATCGGGGCAGGAAAACATCAGCGCGCCAGACAGACACTGTGTTATGCTTCTATCATTGCAGTAACATGGGGACTTGTGGCGTGTCTGGTGATGCAGTTTCAGGCAGAACCCTTTATCCGTTTGTTTTCCAAAGATGGAGATGCGGTTGTTATATTGGGAAGTCAGTATATGCGCGGCTATGTATGGGATTGCATTTTTGCAGGGATTCATTTCTGCTTCAGTGGTTATTTCTGCGCGTATGGCTTGTCGGGAATTTCTTTTTTACATAATTCCTTGTCAATCCTATGTGTCCGGATTCCAGTGGCTTATTTTGCTTCCCGGTACTTTATGGATACGTTATTTCCCATGGGACTGGCTTCTCCGGCAGGCTCCGCACTGTCAGTTATTATATGTGTGATAGTTTTTGTCTGGATGAAATGTGAAAAGTCTGTGAAAAAAATGTGAAAAGCATTGATTTTATTGCATTTTTCAGCAATTTCCCTTAAGATAAAGGGTGCGCGAAGGAGGAGTTGTAATGAAAGCAGTATTAGAGAAAATAGGTAGGCATAAGAAGATAATCATTGCACTTGTGGCAGTGGTGGCAGTTGCCCTTGCAGCATCCGCACTGATTAGCAATGCCAAAGAAAAGCAGAAAGCGTTGCTGGCAGAAATGTCAAAACCAGAAACAGGACAGATAGAGAGAAGAAATTTGGTGGAAAGCATATCCGCAACAGGTACGGTGACAAGTACCGCCAGCAAAAGTGTGGTAGCAGATGTAACAGGAGTCGATGTTCTGGAAGTGAAGGTAGAGGTTGGAGATACCGTAGCAGAAGGGGATGTTCTGTGTACGCTTGATACGGAGGAAATGGAGCTTGACCTTGCCGATGCAAGAACTGCATTGAAAGCGGCACAGGAAAGCAGCAGCCTGCAGGTATCTGCAGCAGAAAGAAGCCTGAGCGATGCCCAACAGAACAGAAATCTCAATTTGGAGAATTGTGATATTACAGTAGCCAACGCGTGGAACGATTACATGACTGCGCTGACAAGGTTGGAAGATGCGGAGGAAGATTATCAGGAAGCACAGGCGGAAACCTTGTCTAAGAAGGCAGAGTATGATTTCTGCAAAGCCAAGCTGGATGAGGCAGAAGGCACTGTAAATGATATGACACCGGATTATGGCAGTAATAGTACGTATTATGACAACGAATTTCGGAAGACAGTAGATGAGTTAAGTGGATATATTAGAGGACAAGGACTGGCAACCATTTCCGGTGCCATGGACAGAGTGTATCTTTCCAATCCGAACTTACAGAGCTATTCTGCAGGTTTCCTGGTAGACAGTGCATCTATGACGACTGATCAGGCGGCAGCAATTGACAATTATCTGGGAACCCTTAAGGGGTATCAGTCAGTCTATTATACGGAACAGACAGTCAATACAGAATATATGGAACTAAAGAATGAATTGACATTATGGCAGCAAAAATATGAAACTGCAAAGGAGAAGGAAGCAACTTATGAAGCAACCTATAAATCAAGGATTAGCGAGGTAGATAGTTATTTGTCGCTCTATAAACAGGCTGTAAAGAATAAAGAAATAAATAGCGCTACGCTGGATTCAACTGTAGCCCAGCAGGAAAACAGTCTTGCCTCCACGCAGAACAGTACAATGACCACTGGTTCTTCCGAGAAGAAACAAATCAGACAGTATGAAGACAAAATTGCGGCATGTACCGTAACCGCACCGATGAAGGGTGTCATAACAGCGGTTAATGTAGAGGCAGGAGATTCTTATCAGGGGACAACCATTGTTACCATTGAAGATACCAGTGCATTTGAAGTGTCCGTTGAGATTAGTGAATACGATATCAATAAGGTAGAAATCGGGCAGAGGGTAGTCATCAAAACCAATGCAACCGGAGAAGAAGAACTGCAGGGCAAGGTGAAAGAAATTGCACCAAGAGCAACCACCGGTTCTTCTGAGATTACTTATGCGGTTATAATTTCGATTGATACACCTTGTGATGAGTTGAAAATGGATATGACAGCCAAAGTCAGCATTATTCTGGAAGATAAGGACAATGTTCTGACAGTGCCTTATAATGCAGTCCAGGAGGATGAAGAAGGCAGTTTCTACATAGAAGTAGTATCTGAAAATACCGGCATACAGTCGTCAGAGCAGCCAGAACAGGCACAGCAAGAGAATGCACCGTCAGATGAGAACGCACTCTTAGCGGAGAAAGTGCAGATGCCGGAGGGCAATGCAGAAATGCCGGAGGCACAGCAGAACAGAAGAATTTATATCACCAAGGGAATCGAAAGTGATTATTATATTGAAATCATCAGCGATGAAGCAGAGGAAGGAATGGAAGTGGTGATTCCTTCAACAGAGGGTAGTGAAGGTTTTGATATTCAGATGATGATGCAGCGGCAGGGACCGATGGGAGGATTCTGATGGAAAGAAAAGCAATCATAGAGCTGCATGATATCGTAAAGCGGTTTTACATCGGAACACCCAATGAACTAGAAGTATTAAGGGGCATTGACCTGACGGTTTATGAAGGCGAATTTGTAGCTATTGTAGGTGCTTCCGGTTCTGGTAAGTCCACGCTAATGAATATCATCGGTGCTTTGGACCGTCCTACACAGGGAAGTTATACGCTGGATGGAGTCGATGTAATGGCAGCCAGGGATGCAGAGTTATCTAAAATCAGAAACCAGAAAATTGGCTTTGTTTTTCAGACCTATAATCTGATTTCCAAAACCAATGCGCTCCGCAATGTGGAAATGCCTATGCTTTATGCAGGAGTATCCGGCAGAAAGCGGGTAGAAAGAGCCAAAGAGCTGTTGGAACTGGTGGGAATGGGTGACCGTATGCGCCACCTGCCGGAGGAACTCTCCGGTGGACAGAAACAGCGTGTGGCAATTGCAAGGGCAATGGGCAATGACCCAGCAATTATTCTGGCAGATGAGCCAACCGGTGCGTTGGATTCCCAGACAGGAAGAAAAGTTATGGACCTTTTTCATAAACTCCATGATGAGCAGGGAAAGACGATTGTGTTAATTACCCATTCACCAGAACTTGCGGAGGAAACGCAGCGGGTGATAACCATCAAAGATGGCCGCATTATTGGAGAAAGGAGTGGAACAGACCGATGATATTTTATGAAAATATCAGACTGGCATTGTTTAGTCTGAAAGCCAATAAGATGAGAGCACTTTTAACCATGCTTGGCATTATTATCGGTATCGCTTCTGTTATCGCTATCATGACAGTGGGAAATTCAGTAACTGCGACGGTAACGGATTCCATGTCTTCGATGGGTGCCAATAATGTTACGGTTGGACTGCAGCAGAAGGAACAGGAAGAAGAAACAACAGATGAGGGCATGAGCTTTGAAGGCAGAAAGCCCATGAAAGAAGCCGAAGAGTCGGACTATTTTACCACAGAAATGTTAGAAAATTACTGTCAGACTTATGCCGATTCCATTACTGCACTGTCTGCCACAGAAACCATTGGCAGCGGACAGATCATCGATGGCAGTCTGTATGCGAATGTGACAGTGACAGGAACCAGTCTTGGCTATTATGCGGCAAATGATACCACTCTGTTATCGGGCAGAATGTTCAGCGAGAAGGAGATGAATGAGGGTGCTAAGGTGGCACTGATTTCTGATAAAGCAGTAGACAATATGTTTGCCGGAGAGATAGAGGAAGCGGTTGGAAGTGTGATACAGATTAGTGTCAACGGACAATATTATAATTTTACGGTTGCAGGGGTATATGAATATGAAGCATCTCTGATGGGATTTTCCAGTTCTTCCGCCAAAGATATTTCAACCAATTGTTACATACCCCTTCGTACCGCACAGGAAATCAACCATACCACAGGCTATTCACAGTTTACGGTAGTGACTGCATCGGGTGTGGACTCGGAGCAATTTGCGGAAGATACGGAGAAGTTTTTTGGTGTTTATTACCGGAACAACCGATATTTTGAAGTATCCGCATTCAGTATGGCATCTATGGTAGAAATTATGTCAGATATGATGTCCACCATTACCACCGCGATTGCGGTTATCGCAGGCATTGCTTTGCTGGTAGGCGGCATTGGGGTAATGAATATCATGCTGGTATCCATCACAGAGCGTACCAGAGAAATCGGTACAAGAAAAGCACTGGGTGCACCAAACAGCTCGATTCGGTTTCAGTTTATTGTGGAATCCATTGTTATCTGTCTGATTGGCGGCATACTGGGTGTGATTCTGGGCGTGATACTGGGCGTTGGTTTTGCCGATTATCTTGGGACAGCGGCAACCCCTTCCGTAGAAAGTATAGTGATATCCTTAAGTTTCTCTATGGCAATTGGGGTATTCTTTGGTTATTATCCGGCAAATAAAGCAGCTAAGATGGACCCGATAGAAGCACTTCGGTACGAATAGAGGTTTTGTGGTAAAGTTTTCACCTATTCATGACGAAATATAGAGCAGAAACGAAAAAGTTTGTGCAGAAGTTTTCAGGATAGGAGGGGACAGAAATTGATTACACAAGTGATGCAGACACAGGAAAGCAGAACAATGAGAGGAATTTCTGTTGGAATGGCTGGTACACAGAAAGCAAAGCAGGACAAAACACAGAAACAGTCTGGTGATGCGAAAATGGGAAATACCACAGGTGCAGCCAATGCAGAAACAGGTGTAACAGTATCTTTTTCCGAAGAAGGACTCGACTTGTCGAAAGGCTGTGTGATACAGAAAGATAGTGAAGAGCAGACAGACATTCTGCAGGCAGATACATTGCAGAATGATTATGAGAAGGCGATGTATCAGGAAATGTTGGAAGGTGCCAACGATAATGCGGATGCCTTGGGAGAGGTTTTTACAGGCATGGGCAAAGCACTGGAAATTGCAAGGCGGATTCTGAATGGTGATAGTGTTCCGAAGGAAGATGAACAGTTTCTGATGGAGTATGACAACGAACTCTATATGCGAGTGAAAAGTATGGCACAGCAAAAAGATGACCCGAAGGAATATGATTCTCTTATGGAAGAGGAAGAAGGGAAAAGTCACAGCAAGGGAAACGGAACAACGATTGATGAAAGTAATATATTAGATGGTATTGTGGGCGAAAGCTCTTTATCAAAGATGGCGGTGTCAGTCTGACATCGCCATTTCTGTGTTACCGATTGTATTTCAATAAAGTAAACTAGCTATACTCCCGCATACTGATGAAATTGCAAAAAGGAAGTGCATTTCTGGTATAACCACTGGTACGAATCTGGATTTCTTTCTGCTCTTCTTTTTTGCAGGCATCCTCTAATACTTCTGAGAAAAATTTCTGAGAAATCATATCGGAGGAAGCGTGTTTGGACTGATGATTTTTCTCTTCGGAAGTCAGCTTCTTTAGAGAGGGTATCACCGTAACCGCTTCGACTTTATATATCTTATCATATCCATATATTGCGACAAGTCACTCCTTTACCATAGATTCCCTTCTAATATTATTATCGGCAGAAAATAGACATAATTTACCCGAAAAAGTTAGAAAAATAGAAAAATCAAAATAAATTGCGCGACAATATTAAGGATTTGTATAGTGGTTGACAAATGTCTAACCAAAAGCAAAAATAGCAACAGTTATTGAATTTTAAGTGCGTTTCTGTGAACGAAAAGAAATGTTGCTCAGAAATAGAGATACGTATGGAGGGGACAAAGTATGATTAAGCTATCCGCAGCAGAATGGAAGGTTATGAAGCTGTTATGGGAAAAGGCACCTTGGACAAGTCAGCGTAGAAATGGATTATGTAAATGGTATGAAATGAGCAGCATAAATTGGTTATGATTGGTTGTATAAGGAGTAATGCACAAAACAGGATAATGTGATATGATAGCTTGGTGGTGAAATTTTGTGCATGATGAAGAATGCAATGCCATCACCGCTTCGTAACAAGTTGTGCAGAAATGAGGATTAGCAGCAGTAATCAGAGGTGACAAAAATGTTTCAGATGAATAGGCAGGCAGCAGAGAAAGTATTTGATACTTATGTAAATCGGTTTGATACACAGGATGATAAGGTACGATTAAAAATAGAACATACGAAGAGAGTCATGACTTTATGTGAGCGCATTGCCATAAGTCTTGACTTGCCAGAAGAGGATGTTTCACTGGCATGGATTATGGGACTTCTGCATGATGTGGGCAGGTTTGAACAACTGAAAGATTTCGGCACTTTTAATGATGCACAGTCCATCGACCATGCAAAGTACGGTGTTAAGCTGTTATTTGAGGAAGGACACATCAGAGAGTATCTGGAGGATGATATCTGGGATGACCTGATTCGTATAGCTATCTGGAATCACAATGTATTCAGATTGCCGGAGAATTTAAGTCGGCGGGAACTGCTTTTTTGTCAGATTCTAAGGGATGCAGATAAAATAGACATTCTGCGTGTGAATGTAGAAATCCCTATCGAAACGATTTATAACTGTTCCACAGAAGTTTTAAAAAATGCAGCAGTTACACCGGAAGTCCTGGCAAGTTTTGGGGAGAAGCACGCAGTTGAGCATCGGTTAAAAAAGACACCCGTAGATCACATCGCAGGTCATGCTTCCTTGGTTTTTGAACTTGTGTATCCTATCAGTATCAGCATTGTAAAAGAGCAGGGATATCTGGACAAAATCCTGCATTTTGCCTCAGACAATCCGGTTGCCAGAGAGCAGTTTAGACAGATGGCAGAAGTGATGCAGGAGTTTATGGATTGCGCAACGTTAGATTCTGTGTCAATGATAAAAAAAATAACGATAAAAAGCAATTAGATGTTTTTATGACGGAAACGTTAAAAACACTTGAAGAAGTTAAGAAAACTTGTCCGGGAAAGGTGCCGATATTTGAAGATGCCAAATTCTGAGCTGTCTTTTTGATTATTACAAGAAGCAAAATGGAATATCAGTTATTATTGGAACTTTTCAAAAAGAATTTGCAGGTTATACAACAAGAAGAAATCATTCGGAAAGAGAAATGCAGAAGAAAATCATGGGTATTATAGGTATCCGGTTTCAAGAAAGACAAATTTGCGTGTCGAAAAAGGAATGTATTAAATTAACAAAATTGATATATAATGAGGAAGAAGAGATGATATGATGTTTGATAAGGATTTATTTCTTTCATTATGTGAGAAGTATCAGGTAGAATTGAGTGAAACTGCGGATGGTCCGATGATTCGAGAGGGCAATCAGACTCGTGCGATTACAGCGGATGATGTAAATCGTGTATTTGCATCATGTCAGACATATTTTGGATATTCCAATAGTAGAATGCATACGAGAGTGGAAGTACCGGTATTCTATTTACAGGATGATTATGGAGTGGCATGTTAGGAGAGGAATATGGAAGTTAGGTCTAAGTATGAAAGTCCTCTTGTATTAGAAAAAAATTGAGATAGTTGAGAGTACTTTTAGAAAAAAGGATGAACCTGTTGACGGTTTAGAGATGGGAGTACAAGTAGAACGCAGTCTTACAAAAATAGCGGAAGGTGTTTTTGAGGTTTTGCTTGATACAACAGTTTGTGACGAAGAAGAAAAGGTGTTTGTAGATGTAAAAGGAAGAGCCATTTTTTCAACGCAGCAGGAAAATATGGATATACTAGAAAAAAATACAATTGCAATAATGTTCCCTTATATCAGAAGTTATATATCTATTATTACAACTCAGCCAGGAATGAATCCTATTGTGTTACCAGCGATGAATATTGTAGCGATGGTGAATGACAAGAAAAAACAGGACGATGAACACTCACTTTGATGTGGGTGTTTTGTTTTTGATTCATGAGAGTTTTGCTTGCAGATAAAACTTTGCAGATAAAGAAATTATTGGTCTGCCAATAACAGGCACTTTCCCAAAGATTTATTTTGTGATACAATAGGTTGGGAACTGACATAGTAGTATGATTTTGAAGAGCACATAGAAGGTAGTTGAGATAGATGAGATATAAGAAGATAAATGAAGCAACGGTTCAGTGTATTATTTCGGAAGAGGATATGGAAGAATACGGACTGACACTTGCTGATATTTTTGAACGGAATGAAAAAGGAGAGGGATTTCTGCGTGATGTGGTAGAAAGAGCACATGATGAAATAGGATATCAGATTAGTGGTGATAACATTGCAATGCAGATTACACCGATGCGTGATGAAGGTCTTATCATTACTTTTTCAGATGAAGGACCGGCAGGTTTCCAGCATATGTTAGAGCATATTAAGGAGGTATTGACCGGACTGGACCCATCAGGCATCAAGGAAGTTATAGAAGAACAGGCAAAAGCAAGGAAGAAGGAAATTGCAGATAAAGCGGCAAATACCATCCCGGATATGAATGCTTCTCACCGGATGATTGTATTTTCTTCGATGAATTGTCTGCTTCGATACTGTGCGATGCTTCCTTCCGGCATATCTGTGAAGAGCAGACTGTATAAGCTGGAAGATGCTTATTATCTTTGTATAGAGAAAAATCGTATTTCGAAGAAAAACTTTAATAAACTCAGTGCACAGGCAGTAGAGTTTGGTTCCTTGGCGGTTGTTTCAGAAGAAAAGATGTTGTATCTGGAAGAGCATGGGGAATGTCTGCTTGCAGAAAAAGCGGTGACAAAGCTGCGGAAAGTGTGCCTGTAAGAGGAAACAATAAGGGTCTGCATACGAAAGCATGCAGACTATTTTGTGTGACAGAAAATTAGTTTATCAATAAGAATAGGAATAGTAAGGAAGAGAGAATGAGAGAAGTAGAAACAATGCAGAAAACAGAGAATAACAAAACAGAGAATAACACAGAAACAAAAAATAACACAGAAACACAGACTATGAAATATAATGAGTCTGGCATTGACGAAAGAATCATACGTGCCGTAGAGGAAATGGGATTTGAACATATGACTCCGATTCAGGAGCAGGCAATTCCGATTTTTAAATCCGGGCAGGATGTGATTGGGCAGGCACAGACAGGAACAGGAAAGACTGCAGCCTTCGGGATTCCGATTCTGGAGAAGATTAATCCGGAAAATAAGAGTTTACAGGCAATTATTTTGTGTCCCACCAGAGAGCTGGCAATACAGGCAGCGGAAGAATTGCGTAAGTTTTCTAAATATATGCATGGAATCAAAGTGCTTCCAATTTATGGCGGACAGGACATTGTGAAGCAGATTAAGAATCTGAAATGTGGTGTGCAGGTTGTAGTAGGAACACCGGGACGTGTTATGGACCATATGCGGCGTAAAACCTTGAAATTGGAGCAGGTGCATACGGTTGTGCTGGACGAAGCAGACGAAATGTTAAATATGGGATTTCGGGAAGATATTGAAACCATTTTAAAAGAAGTACCGAAAGAACGACAGACCGGACTTTTTTCAGCAACCATGCCAAAACCGATTCTGGAGATTACAAAGCAGTACCAGAAGGATGCTGCGTTCTTAAAGGTAACACCGAAGGAAGTAACAATGCCGCTGATTAAACAGGCATACTATCAGATACAGCGGAAAGATAAAGAAGAGGTGTTGTGTCGTCTGATGGATTATTATGACCCGGCGAGAGCACTTATTTTCTGTAATACCAAGCGTATGGTAGATGAATTGACAGAGAATCTGAAAAAACGTGGCTATGCGGTAGAAGGATTGCATGGAGATTTGTCCCAGCATCAGCGTGATACGGTTATGAATCTTTTCAAGAGCGGTCGTGCCGCCATTTTGATTGCAACGGATGTGGCAGCAAGAGGCATCGATGTAGATAATGTAGAGGCTGTTTTCAATTTTGATGTGCCAGAAGATATTGAATATTATGTACATCGTATCGGCAGAACCGGACGTGCCGGGAAAGCAGGACGTTCTTTTACACTGGTAGTTGGAAGAGAAATCTTCAAGATGCGGGAGATTGAACGGATTTGTCATACGAAGATTAAAGAGCGTAAGATTCCTTCGGCAGCAGATATCACAGCAAGAAAAGCGGATAAGATACTCAAAGAAGCGGAAAAGGTAATTCTGGAGCAGGACATTGATAAGGCATTGGAATTTGTAGAAGAAAGATGTATGCAGGGTGAGTACGATGCGCTTCTGTATGCAGCGGCATTTATGAAAATGAAACTGGGAGATGAAATCGAAGATTTGAAAATCGAGAAATTTTTCCCGGAGAAACTTCATAAAGACAGAAATTCCAGGGGACGGAATGACAGACGAGGCGGAAGAAACAGTGGACGAAGCGGCGAAAGAAGAGGAAGAGAAGACAGAAGGAATACCGGCAGAGGTGGAGATAGAAATCAAAACCGGGAAAAGGATAGAAACGAGGAGAAAAGAAAACGTTTCGCCCGCGGCAAAAATGACAAAGAAGCATACAGCAAAGAAAAAAGAAGCAGAGAGATGTATGACAGAAACGGTCAGAGAAATGGTCTGCGCATAAAAACGAAGAAGCAGGAAAAGCATTTGTAAATGGGAAGGACTTATGGTACTATGAATGGTGGACATACGGAAAGCCGGGGTCTGATTTAGGAGAATAGTGAAATGAAAGTTGTGGAAAGCAGAGAAGAGCGTTTCAGGAGAAGAGAGGAAGAACGGGAGCGAAGGCGCGAAATCCGCAGAAGAAAAGTCAGAAGGCAGAAAATTGCGATTGCAGTCTGTACGGGACTTTTTGTGATAGGATTATTAACCGGTATTTTATTTGGTTTACCGGTTCTAAGGGTTTCCCTTAAGTTATCGGATGGCGATAAGTATACGAAGAATGGTGATTTTGCAATGGCACAGAGTTCTTATGAAGAAGCCTTGCAGATTGAGCCAACCACAGTGAAAGCCTACTGGTGTCTGGCACAGAATGATTTGCAGCAGAATGATTCTGAGGCAGCCAAAGAGATTTTATATACCGGATGGGAAACGACCCAGGATGAAGGCCTTTTTCAATATTATTGTACCGTTAGTCTGAACGAAGCGGTTGCTGAGTTGAATGAGCAGATATGTAATATGGGAACTGTGGAGAAGATTGTCCGGGTACTGGAAATGGACCCTGATAATGAAGATGCCCTTTCTTTACTGGATACCTGTTATAAAAGGTTATTTACCGGAACCGAAGAGAAGAATACCTGTATGTTGTTTTATGATGAAGTTGGACAGGCAGAGGGGTGCCAGTATGAAGCCTATGAGAAGAATATCAGAAGGCTGGCGGCTGTCTGGCAGGCGAATCCAGCAGAGGCAATTCAGGAAAGACTGGTAAAGTATTTGCAGTTTGATATGGAAGAAATGCAGATAAGCAGTGCCCATATAGAATCTTATCGCAGTCTGCTTGCAGAAGTGAATCAGAGTCTGGAGAATGCAGACGTAGAGGAACTGATTGCCTGTTTGGATGAGGCAGTGGAAACGAAGCAGTATTTTGCAGATATGTTTACAGAGTTTGAACAGGGAAATTTTGAAAGTGCGAAGGATTTTATTCTGACACAGGAGTATCAGGCACTGCGTGACAGCTTTATCAATGATGAAACTGGTTACTGGCAGGGAGCGAATTTCATTCCAGTGAATCAGGATAATCTGGTACTTCACCGGACGGAACGCGGTTATCAGTTTTCCTTTCTGGATTATAATGAATATCAGAATACCAATGGTGTGATTACGGTCTGGGGAAATGTGCAGACGGATGATGGTGTGCAGAGAACCAGTATTTCTTACGAACCGGCAGGTGAAAATGGAGAATATTTTCCGCATACGGAATATGTGATTATTTATTGTTATACGAATGTGGGTAAGGCAACGGAGCATATGCCGCAGATGAATTTCCATTTTGAAACTAAGACGACGACCGAAGAAGGAATGACAACGGAGGCTGTCTTTGACTGGGGCGGTGAGCACGAATGGGAGAAGAGTTATTAAAATGGTACTTTGTTGCTTATTTCAGCAAGTAAGTAACCTTCAATAGAGAAAAAAGTAAAGGAGAAAGAAAAATGGGAAAGAAACCAGCAGTATTGATGATTTTAGACGGTTATGGTCTGAATGAGAAAAAAGATGGCAACGCAGTTGCACAGGCTAAAACACCGGTTATGGACAAGTTAATGGCAGAGTGTCCTTTTGTAAAAGGTAATGCGAGCGGTATGGCAGTAGGTCTGCCGGACGGACAGATGGGTAACTCAGAAGTAGGCCATTTGAATATGGGTGCAGGACGTATTGTATATCAGGA
>CAYVUF010000009.1:0-21536 GCA_964454605.1 uncultured Bacteroides sp. | reverse complement strand
GTATACAGCAATGTAACTTACGGTCTGAAACTGATGGCATGGGGCTACTTCAAGAAACTTGTCATTGCGGATGTTTTTGCAGTTACAGTTGATACTCTTTACAATAACGTAGAAGCCTATGTCGGACTGGCTTTTATCATTGCCACCCTGATGTTTGCAATTGAGATTTATTGCGATTTTTCCGGTTATTCCGACATTGCCATTGGATGTGCAAAACTATTTGGCATTGAGTTAATGACAAACTTCAAAAGTCCTTATTTTTCTTTTTCCATCAAAGAATTTTGGAGCCGCTGGCATATTTCACTGTCTACCTGGTTTCGTGATTATGTTTATATTCCGCTTGGTGGAAACCGGGTTCCAAAATGGAGAAATTATCTCAATCTCCTACTTACCTTCTTAGTCAGCGGTTTCTGGCATGGCAGCACCCTGACTTATGTCATATGGGGTGGGCTTCATGGTCTTCTGCAGATTATGGAAAACATCCTTTTTCCCAAAGGAAAGGAGCGAAAAAAACATTTCTGGCAGCTTCCCATTACCTTCCTTCTGGTATGTTTTACCTGGATTTTCTTCCGGGCAAACACCTTAGAAGATGCCTGCTGGATTATCAGCCACCTTTTCTGGAATATTTCTAATCCAGGACAATACCTGCAGACAGCCGTTGTCTGTCTTGGCTTAAGTCCATTATCCGCGATGGGAATGCTCTTATCCGTTGTAATACTGGGAATTTATGATTATTTTTCCTTAAAATATGATGTCATCCAGAAAATTTCAGCACAGAAATGTTTTCTCCGATGGCCGATATATATTGTACTGCTTGTTGTGATTGCTCTCTTCTCCGAAAAAGGAGTGGCAACAGAATTTATTTATTTCCAGTTTTAAGAAATGAGGATGAACATGAAAAATCACATGGAAACAAAACAAAAAAAAGGGGATATTTTACGATTTGCACTAAAATGTATTCTGATTCCGGCTGCTGCCATATTACTTATTATATTGCTGAATAAACCTTATCAGAAATACGATGAACAGAAATATATGGATATTGTAAAATTTGATATGCTGGGCAGGGAGTACTGGGAAATCCACATTGGAAATCTTGGAAGTTCCCATGGTGCTTATGATTTCAATTACGATGCCATGTCCCAGTATGGCTATATCTGCTTCAACTTTGCCAATACAAGTCAGACCTATGATTATGATTATGCTATTTTACAGGAATATGGACAATATATGGAAACCAACAGTGTCCTGTTTATTCCGGTATCTTATTTTTCCTTTAACAATGAAGTGGTAAATGAAACAGAAAAACAGGCTATGACAGTACGCTATTATCATTTTCTGTCACCCGAAAACATTCCCGACTATGACCCTTACGTAGACCTTGTTACCAATAAACTGCCGATACTATCTGCCGGGGAAGAATTATTTAAAATCATTCCAAATCTGAACCCATCTCTTCTCGCACATGCAGCAGATGATGGTATCAGCGAAGAAGAATTTGCCAGACGGGCAACCGAACGTTTCAACAGACATTTTGACAAGAAAGAGGAATATTTTCTGCCGGAACGAATTGATGAACTATATGCTATTATTGCCTATTGTCAGGAAAATGAAATAACTCCTGTTTTAATCACCACGCCATTCTCGAAATATTATCGGGACTTAGCTTCTGATGAATTTTTACAGGAGTTTCATGATACGGTAACAACAATTGCCACCAACACTGGTATCAGCTATTATGACTATTCCAATGACGAACGTTTTCGTGATAATCTGGATTATTTCTCAGATTCAGACCACTTAAACGAACAAGGTGCGCAGTATTTTATGCAGATACTGATGCAGGAAATAACCGAATTAGACCGTTTCTTCGGATGAAAAATCAAGCTCTAAAACAGCTTCCTTTTCCACGTGGCGATCCGGCAGCAGATAGAAATCTCTGGCTGCTTCTTCCCCGATTTCGTCTGTTACTTCTTCTGGTAATGTAATACCTGGATGGAAGAGAATCTCCAACACTCTTCCATCTTTTTTTGCCTTTCGGGATACCTTCGGAAACAACCTGTCTATCCGGTTATAATCCATCCGTCCACTCATAATCAATCCCCACAAATACATCGGCTCCAGGGAATGGGTTCTGGCATAGCGGTCTGCCTTATACGAGTAAAATGAAAGCAACCTGTTCTTTACAAAATTAATAGGACGATACGTAGACCACAAAGAAACCTCCGACACAAATGCTCCCAACACTTCTTTGGAATTTCTGATATATTCTACTTCGTATTTTTCTTCCTCAATCACTTCTGTCATAGCATCCCAGACAACCGGAATCATATGTGCGTGCTGATGACTGTCGATGCGCAGCCCTTTCTGTGCACATGGAATGTTATTTTTTTCCGCAAGTTCCATACAATATGTTATCTCTTGCTGTACTCTTTCAATCTGTGCCTTAATTTCCTTTTTCAGTTGTGCTTTCGCAGCTTTCCGTCTGCCCGGAAAATAAGACAACTGAAACAATCCGCCCCAGGAAAGTCCTATCCGGTCAGTACCCTTTTGGGCAAGCAGCGGTACGTTCTCTGCTCCTGCAAGACATTTTCCTTCTACAAAATCCATATGCACCGACATAACTGGTAAAAAAGGAAGTGTGGGAATTGCTTCATGCAGCAATTCCATACACTCCTCAAAACATGTCATATTTGGTACAATACTGATACTATCCAATTTGCCTGCCTGCATACACTCTAACATATCCTGTGATGTATGAAGTGTAAGCGCGTAATCATCTGCATGAATATCCAGTCTATACATCTTTATCACCTTTCTGCGCAGCTTCCTCTTTCCATACAAAAGTATCAATAATATAACGAGGACGTTTCTTTGTTTCCATATAAATCTTACCAATATATTCCCCAATAATACCCAGGGAAAGCAGTGTAACACCTCCCATAATCAAGGAAACAATCAGACTTGTTGTATACCCTGGTACGTTATTTCCCTGTAACCAGTCCACCAGGCTGATAATGCACATAATAAAGCTGAAAATGCAGACTCCAAACCCAAGTACCGCTATCATCCGAAGCGGTCGGACACTCATCGAGGTAATCCCATCCATTGCCAGTGTCATCATTTTGCTCAATGTATACTTGGACTGTCCAGCTTCTCTTTCCTTCACATCAAAATACACCACATCTGAGGCAAACCCCATCGTAGGAATCAGTCCCCGCAGAAACAGATTCGTTTCTTTATACTCAGAAAGTGCATCCAGGGCTTTTTTTGACATCAGACGATAATCTGCATGATTGGTAATAACTTTACTGCCCAGCAAATGCATCAGTTTATAATATGCGGTTGCTGTTCCCTTTTTGAAAACGCCATCGGAATGTCTGTCATTCCGCACACCATAGACAACTTCACTGCCCGCCATATAGCTTGCCAGGAACTTGTCCAGTGCTTCAATATCCTGCTGCAAATCTGCATCAATCGTCACAACTACATCCGCATACTTTCTCGCCATCATCATACCTGCAAGAATCGCACTCTGATGACCATAATTCCCTGCCAGACTAACCACCGAAAAGATAGAATCTTTTGCCGCAATTCCATGCAGAAGTCGTAAGGTCTTATCTTTACTGCCATCATTGACAAACATAATCTTACTGCCTTCTAAAATACGTTCTTCCTCTACCATTCTCCGCAGTTTATCACTCATAACCTGCGCCGATTTTTCAATAATCTCTTCCTCATTATAACAAGGCACCACCAGATACAATACTGGTATCGCTCTTTCTTCCATCATAGCTGCTCCTTATACCTTATAATATTCACGATACCATGCAACAAAACTTGCCAGTCCCTCTTCAATCGTGGTATCTGGTTTAAAATCATAATCCTCCATCAGGTCACTGACATCTGCATAGGTCTGATAAACATCCCCAGGCTGCATTGGCAGAAACTCTTTGACTGCTGTTTTACCCAGACACTTCTCTAAAGTTTCTATATAATCCATTAACTTCTCTGGTTTATTATTCCCGATATTATACACCTTGTAGCTTGCGCCTTTGGCATTCTCTGCAGGCGGATTACATAAAATATTTTCTACACCTTTTACAATATCATCAATATACGTAAAATCACGATACATATCGCCATTGTTGTAAATCTGAATTGGTTCACCCGACATGATTTTCTTTGTAAATTTAAAATATGCCATATCCGGTCTTCCAAATGGTCCATACACCGTAAAAAAGCGCAGGCCTGTTACCGGAATATGATACAGCTTACTATATGCATGTGCCATCAATTCATTGGATTTCTTGGTTGCCGCATATAAGCTGACCGGTTCATCCACCTTATCTTCCGTAGAAAATGGAATTTTATCATTTCCACCGTAAACAGAGCTGGAAGAAGCATATACCAGATGCTCCACCGGAAAATACCGGCAGCACTCCAGAATGTGAAAAAATCCCATCATATTAGAGTGCATATAGGCATCCGGATTATCAATACTGTAACGTACTCCCGCCTGTGCACCCAGATTAACAACTATTTCCGGACGATGCTCCTGAAAAACTGAAAATACATCTCCTTTATCTCCCAAATCACCTTTGATAAAAGTAAAATTGTCATATTTTTCCAGAATAGCAAGACGATCTTTTTTCAGACTGACTTCATAATAATCATTCATATTGTCAAATCCAATGACTTTTGCCCCTTTTTCCAACAGGCTCTTGGATAAATGAAAACCGATGAATCCTGCCCCTCCGGTAATCAAATAAGTTTTGCTTGTATCTAATGGGTTCATATCGCTCTCCGTTTCTATTTCTCTGGTCGCCCGATGCTGTAATATTCTACACCTGCATCCTTCATATCCTGTGTCTTGTAAATATTTCTTCCATCATAAACCAATGGAATGCTCATCAACTCTTTAAATTTTGCTGCCGGAATAGCTTTAATCTCTCCCCACTCTGTAAATACAAAACAGATATTCGCATCCTGCAATGCTTCCTCCGGTGTTTTCACGTAATGAATGGAACCTTTTTCACAAGCACCTTCCGGGTAACGCTTTTTAAAATTCTCTGCTGCAATCGGGTCATACGCATAAATATCGGCTCCGTTTTCCAATAGTAACTGCACGTTATCCAAGGACGGTGCTTCACGCAAATCATCCGTTCCTGCTTTGAATGCCAGACCCAGAACTGCTATCTTCAGATTCTGGAACGTAATCATCCGGTTACTTGCTTTTCGGAACAGCTTTGTCTTCTGCTCTGCATTCACATCGACTGCTGCTTCTATGGTACGTAATTTATAGCCATTCTGTTTTGCCAGATATTTAAGTGCCTTCGTATCTTTTGGGAAACAGCTTCCGCCATATCCGATTCCGGCATTTAAGAACTTCGCACCGATTCTTGCATCATAGCTCATTCCCTGTGCTACGGCATCGATGTCAGCTCCGACTAATTCACACAAATTCGCAATATCGTTCATATAGGAAATCTTTAATGCCAGGAAATCATTGCAGGCATACTTAATCATTTCTGCCGAACGTCTGTTAACTGACACGATTGGAAGCTCAAATGGCTCATAAATCTTCTTTAATGTTGCTTCTGCCTCTTTGCTCTCTGTTCCGATAATAATTCTTGCCGCATGCAAAGTATCATGTACTGCAGAACCCTGTGCCAGAAATTCCGGATTGGATGCTACTTCTATTTTTACATCCCTTACCAGAAAATCTTTAATAAACTGCTCCACTTTATCATTGGTTCCAACCGGAACAGTGGATTTCACAACTACCAGACAATCCCTTTCTACGGATTCTGCAATCTGTCTGGAAACCGTTGCAATATAACTCAGATTAGCAGAACCATCCGGCTGCTCTGGTGTACCTACCCCAATAAAGATAGCCTCTGCATTCTTATAGGCACTCTGATAATCGGTAGTATAATGAAGTCTTCCGGCTGCATTATTTTTCTGCATCAGTTCCTCCAGACCTTCTTCATAAATCGGAGTTACACCAGACTCCATTAGTTTCACTTTTTTCTCATCCACATCCACACAGGTTACGTCATGCCCTTTTTCTGCAAAACAGACACCTGCTACCAATCCTACATATCCTGTTCCTGCTACTGCAATTTTCATGAGTTTTCTCCATTTCCTTTTTACTATTTTTGCTTTTACAATTTATCTGTTTCTATTTTCTTCGTTGTCTGATATCTTTTATAATTTTTCTTTGCTTATCATTTTTTTCAGTTTTCGAATTACCTTCTCCGAAAAGGTAGGACCATGATATCTTCGTGCTTTCTGTTCATCAAACAGCCCCTGCAAATCCGGCTGGCTATTCACATAATTCCACCACACATCACCCAGATTCGTATCATACCGTTTCCATGGTTTGTCGCCTGCATAATGAATAATTACCGGCTGTTCTAATGCCTCCTGACATTCTTCCCTCGAAAAAATCCCTTCACTGACAAACCTGTCATAATCCTGTTCCGTCATATAAGCAAACATGTTGTATTTCGGTGGCAGATAGATGATCGCACCTTGACAAGTGAGATTCAAAATATCCTGGTCCTGGTAATACAATTTTTCCTTCGCCCATTTATCCCATTGGGTTTCCAACTGCTGCTGTCGTATTTTTTGGAGATTCAGAAAAAGCACACCGGAATTTATGTACTTTCCCTGCATACCTTGCAACTGCTTCCAGTAAGGTCTGTCACTATTCCATTCCCACTTATCCGACAAATTGACTGCCCCTTTGACTGCTGCCAGTACTTGATTTTCAAGAGGCAAATTCCATATATAAGATAAATCACTCCGAAAAAGAATGTCCACATCCACATAGATAATCTTATCGATATCTGCTAAAATCTGATGCAATGTAAGTCTTAGATAGGCACCCGAAGAGATGCTCCGAACTTCATAAGAATTTTCGTATGGATTATCAATCACTTTCATGTTCAAAACCGATTTTTCATCCCTTGTCGCTATGACTTTTCGCAATTTCTCTTCTGCCGCAGCCGCCGTTCTTGTACAGATACAATAAATGTCATAATGAACTTCTTCCTTCTGTTTAAAGTCCAATAATGAAGCCACTGTAACCAATATCTGATTTACTAGATTTTCATCAAAACAAAAAGCTATCTTTATCTGCACACCCGACTCCTACCTGTTACTTCCATTTCCTGCCTGCTGCTCTCTCAGGCATTGTATAAACTGTTCCGCACAATACACATTGGACAATTTATCACGATATTTTTCACAATTTTCTACATACATTATACTCTTATTACAGATTTCTTCAAGTGCCTGTGCACCCCAGTCATCCGCTACTACCCCAAGCTGCTCCTTAGCAATGTAGGATGCGTTATAGGGAACTGACGTAGTTACAACCGGTGTACCCACAGCGATGCTTTCTGTAATAGACACCATATTATTATCTTTCTTCGTTGAAACCAGTAAAGCTCTGGACTGTGCCACAATGGGAAGAAGTCTGTCATGATTCATTTTCCCACAGAAAATAACTGCTTCTGCCAACTGCTTCTGCTCCACTAATTTTCGTAGTTTCTCTTCTTCCTCCCCTTCTCCAATAAGAAACAATTGATAGTCCTCATGACCTTTCTGATAGAAATCAGCAAATGCCTGGATTGTTTTATCAATCTGTTTTCTTTCAATCAACTGGGATACAACCACGAACTGATTCTGTTTCTGGTCAGCCTCTTCCACTTTCGCTAACAAATCCTGTATTTTCGCCATGTTCACGCCATGGTCAATTTGGGTAGCAGACACATGCTTCGAAAACTTTTGGATAAAATCTGCCGCTGCCTGTGAGCGCGGCACAACCAACGCCTTACGCATCCTCATTCTTGCCACAATAGAATACCAGATTTTAGATGGCATCTGATGCATCATATTGTTATGCTTTGCCAGTTCATGCCAGATAATTGTTTTCTTCGGACAGACACACGCTGCTGTATAGGACCATGTAGAAAACATTTCACTGGAAATAATCAAATCATACTCCGAATGTTTCTTCAAATACCTGCGAAGTGCCGGCATATATGGGAAACATCTGGGCATGAATATCCTGTGCCATATAGTTTTTTCAAAAAGAACCGGAAAATCATAGTTTTCTTTTTCTATCGGCTCATAATCTTTTGCTGCAATCAACGTTACTTCATGACCATTTTCCAGAAATCCAAGGCACAGCGTATAAATCATAGTGTCCTTAATGGATTTCACTTTCGGAATCTGGTTCGTTTCCGCAGTATATAGTATTGGGTTAATTACCAGCACTCGACTCATAGCCTACCTCTTCTTTCACATTGTCCGGCACTTAAGAAAGCATCTGCTATCTGTTCTACCCTGTTTTGCTCTCGCAGTTTACTGCCTTCCACACTGATTTGACGGCTCAATTCCGGGTCATCTGCTAACCGTTCCATAGCTTCTGCCAAAGCCTCTTTCTCTCCTACTGGAACCAGCAATCCATTTCTGCCATTTTCAATATAGGCTTTGGAACCGCCAATTGGACAATCCGTCGCAATCACTGGGACTCCCAGTGCAATTGCCTCCAGCATCGAATTTGAAATTCCTTCATAATCTGACGACAATACAAACATAGCAGCAGAATTAATTTCTTCTTTTACGTGATGAGAAAAACCCACAAAATTGACAGATGTGTCAATTTCCAATTCTGCAGCCAATTCTTTCAGTTCCCTTTCCAACTCACCTTTTCCGTACAAACAGAGTGTATATTCCGGGTGTTTCTTGACAAACAACGCAAACGCCTGCAGCAATAATCTGTGATTTTTCTGTGGTTCCAAACGACCTACAGCAACCACCTTTTTTTCGCGTTCCCCAACATAGGGCTGCAAATTTCCTACCTCAATGGGATTTGGAATCACCCTTGCTTTTTTACGGATTCCTTTCGGGAAACTATTGATAGCATCCTGTGTCTGACACACAATCACATCTGCAAAATGATAGAAAAAGTTCCGAATCTTTGGGTGTTCATATCGGTTGGGGTCATTTCGTTCGGATACCAGAAAGCTATGCTCTTTCCGCTTTCCCCAAACAGCTATTGCCGAAAAAACGGCTCCCATAACACTGAATGCCCATATCTGGCAACCCGGATTCTCCTGATAATACTGCCGCATCTTCTTAACTCTGTCCAGTCTGGCTCTCAGCTTTCCACCAGATGGATTCCCTACGGTAATAACTTCGATGCTATCCTCCAAATGATATGCTCTCTGACTTCCTGCAAACAATAAAATCGCAACTTCCATCTTTCTTTTCGCATATTCATTTGCCAGAAGAGCCACAACTCTTTCTGTTCCTCCACCTGGCATATCCGGGATAACAAATACAATCTTATTTTGCATACTAAGCCTCATTCCTATATCCTTCAACTCTATTATACTTCTTTTTCTTCTATCCTCTTCCTGCGGCTTGCCCTTTTCCTCAAAAAAAGCTAGAATAAAACATATCTGATAAAAATAATACATCCTATTTGTGAAATGGAGATTCTTATGTCTAAACAACCTTTTTTAAGCATCATCATTCCTGTTTATAATGTGGAAAAATATCTTCCCACCTGTCTTGACAGTATTTTGCAGCAGGAATTTACTGATTATGAAATCATCCTGGTGGACGACGGTTCAACAGATGACAGTAGTGTCATTTGTGATTCTTATGTTCAAAAACATCCTCATATCCACTGTATCCACCAAAACAACGCCGGTCACACTGCTGCCAGACAGGCGGGTTTTTCCGCAAGCAGAGGAAGTTATGTCGCTTTTGCTGACAGCGACGACTGGGTTGCTTCTGATATGTACACAAATATGTGTCAGGCTGCCCAAAATACCAATGCTGATATCATTCACTGTGATTTTATTGCAGCTATGCCGGACCGTCAGAAAAAATGCGGGATTCCTTTTGCACCCGGTCTGTATGATAAAAAATCTCTTGTGGAAACCGTTTATCCCAAAATGATTTATTCTGGTACCTATTTTACTTTTGGTGCTGCTCCGAACCTTTGGAACAAACTGTTTAAACGCGAGTTACTGGCAAAAGCATTGTTTCAGATTCCCCATGATATCATTGTCGGGGAAGATGGACTGATTACCTATTCCTGTATGTTAGCCGCAGAATCCATCTATTTTACGGACAAGGCATATTACTACTACCGCAGTCTGGGTACATCCCTCTGCCATAATATGAACACTGCGCGTTTAAACGAAAATCATATCATGTTTGAAACCTATCACAAACTGATTGATGTAACTCGTTATCCCATGTTAAAAAAACAGCTTCATTACTTTTTTGCTTACCAGAGTCTGCTGACCCTGGTGCCTATTTTCCAGACCCTTTTACAGGAAAAAGAACTGTCTGGTCGCCAAATCCGGCAATTGTTTCTGTCCGAGTGCAGAAATTCCTATATTCGCGAAGCCTTTGCTCATGTAAAAATTCGTGATATCAAAGGCTCCCGTAATAAAATTTACGCATTCTGCATCAGACATAAACTTTACAATTTATTTTCCATCTTACCAGGCTGATATCCAACAGATGTAATGATCGATATAAATTTCATTTCCATTGCAGTCCAGAAACTGTATGGTTTTCACACCGTTTACAGGTGTATCAAGAACAAATCCTGCTTTGCTGTTGCCAGTGCCCCCAAATTGGGTCACTTCCTGCAAAACAGTGCCATTTTCATTTCGCAGCCGGATTTTATAGGGCGCACCTGTAATCCGGTTCGGATTGTGAATCCATATCTCCAGCAGATTCTCCGAAGGCATCCCTTCCTCCAAGGTATAACAGGAACGATACCCCGGCTCCATTTCCCCCAGATTTCTTCCCTTGGATTCTTCAAAAAAAGCATCCTCGCCAACCTGATATACTGTTACATTTTTACTGTATGACCACCATTCACCACGAACCGGAAGAAAGAAAGCATCTTTCTTAATAATGTCCTTGGTCTTTGCCCAACTGACATTCAGATTGCCCTCATAAGTACGACCATCAGAAATCGTCACACTGCCTAAATCTTTCAGACCTAGCCTTGGACTGGTTATACAGAATGCAAGGAACAAAACTGCCATGCCCACACTCTTACTATAGATCCATTTTTGCTCCTTTTGCACTCTTTCCTTATCTGTCAGGCAGGAAATTCCCAACATAAGCAGCAACAGACTGGCAATATCACAAAAAATTTCATATTTATCCCCCATCTGTCCATATTCGGCGGTGAAAGCTGCCAACCAGGTATCCGCGGTTACCTTTGTTGTCACCCGGTAAAATACAACCGTAATGGCAAGGAACAACAAAATGGTATAAAAGTGCATCCATTTTTCCTCTGTTCTCTCTTTATGCAGCTTAGGCAAAACCAGTTTCCGTACAAAGCAGAACAACAAACAACCAACTATCACTATCGCGCCAATACCAAACAGTACGCCTGCTTTTTCCATATACTTTCCAAGCCATATGCCCCAATAGCTCACCACATCCGTCATACTTTTGCAGAATAACTTCAGCAAATAACTTAATTCGCCAAGTTGCTCCGCCCGAATCCAGTTACTGCCATCCCCACTGCCGCTGAAAGAATAGAAAATCTGCAAAAGCGCAGCACCCGCCATACCAAAACCATATACCTTCTGCCGCCTGTTCAATTCCGTATAGAAAAACAGCAAATAAAGCAACATAAATGGAAACATAACTGCATAGGCACCTTTGGAAAGACAAATAAGCATCCCAAATCCGGTTCCCATCCAAAACTCCGCTTTATTCCATGCTTTCATATCCGAAAGTAACATCAGCAGTATGGGTAATATCCCCCAGTATGGGAAATTGGTAAAAAACAAGGTTTCGGAATGAAAGCAAACCGCCATGGTGATGATACAAAAAACAACCCGCAATGCTAAAGGCATATATTTCCGAAATGGGTACAGACAAAAAAATGCCCACATCATACAGCATAAAATGCAGGCACACATCTGCATCAGGTACAATGCCTCTGCTGCCGGAAAACGCAACAGCTTAATAAAGAAAAGCGTAATCAGTCTTGGAAAAAGCGGCAGATACCCTGCATCTGTCAGAAAAAGATTCTCTGTAAAACTCTTTTCTCTGGCAAACTTCATAAAATTTGTAACTGCCTCTGCATAGGTCGGCTCCAACATGACAGAACTGTCATAAATATAAAAAACAGCAAGAAACATTCCGGTTAAAACAGCAAAAACCGCATAACATCGCTTTTGGCTCTCTTCTTTTCCCAACAAAAGCAAACTCAAAAAAATCATGCAAAGTACAACCATGCCATAGCACAGCAGCCGCAGTTTATACTCTCCAGTTACAAGGTGATAACTATATTTCTGAAACAGGGTCATACCACAACCCTTACCATTTAACAAAGTTTCGCCAAAACCATAGTAATCTTCCCCACATACTAACAGCAGTTCTCCCTCTGACACACCTTCTGTTGTCATAAACAAAGCTGCTTCTTTGGCACTCAGCTTCGTAAAATCAAGAGGAAGCGGAACATATATACCCTCTCCAAACCGTTCTCCCAATTGGTTCTGTCTGGATTTCAATTCCTGTATGGACACAGTCACCTGCTCTGCTGCCTGTTGCCCCTGCTCTATGCGAAAATGAATCACTCCATTTTCCTGTTCTTCCGCCGGAAGTTCCTGAAACAGCAGCGCATACTCCCCCTGCCGCCAATCCATTTCTTCCGTTATGGTAAGAGGCTGCATGATTTCCATGCCATCGTGGAAAGAAATCAGGGACTGCCCAATGGTATCATCACTCATAATCTGTCTTGGCTCACCCTGCATACAATAACGTGACAAAGACAGCAAAAACAGTATAAACACTGCCCACAATACAAAAAACTCTAGTTTCCATTTTCCTTTCATTGCTGTCTTCTCTCCTTTTTCATCGGATAAGCCATTTCTGGGCATCCGTCTGCGCATACTCTTCTAACGAAATCTGACTTGTTTCCACATCAAAAGTCAATGCCATTCC
This sequence comes from uncultured Bacteroides sp., assembly GCA_964454605.1. Taxonomy (GTDB): domain Bacteria; phylum Bacillota; class Clostridia; order Lachnospirales; family Lachnospiraceae; genus UBA3282. Next base: position 8,525 of record CAYVUF010000009.1, on the reverse strand, counting down.
ATTCATTACAATAAAATAACTATCTTCCCCTGCCGGCTTTACTTCCCAGTTATCTTCTGCTTTTAGGGAAAAATCATAAAACATATTCATGCTATCGTCCATATAAGAAGTCAGTGCATTCTCTTTATCCGGCAAAATGGCAAGTACCTGCTCTGAATTGCGGAAACGAATTTTGTTTCCTTTTTTAGCTTTCGCAATAGCTGCTTTCTGTTCCTGTACCAGTTCAGGGTCTGATTCCTTTGCCAGGATTCTGCCATTTTCTTCTGCTAGCACCAGTCCCTCTTCCAGATAAGGAGATATCCTATAATAACCATTGGTAAGCGAAGCATACTCCCTCTGGCTTCTATGGTAAAATTGCTCTCTTGCTGCTTCTCCATCATCCAATGCAACTGTTCTGGCAAAAAGATTTGTCTGGCAAAAAACAACCAACAGAAAACCACATAAAAGGAGTGCTGCCACTGCTGCAATACGTTTTCCCGGCATCTTCAACATAGCTTCCTGCGATATCTTATCCGACCACTGCAGCTTGTCCAGATATCGCACCGTATCTAACCACCCCTTGACCGCATAAGGGATAATAATTACAAAATACGGAATCGTATAAGAGCTGCTGGATTCCCAGAAAAAGTGAAACAAAAAGCCTCCCACAAAAATCACTGCGCCAAACAATTCGTATAAATTCCGGCTGCGCCAATGCAGCACAATATAGCACAAAACACCGAGCAGAATCAGTGTCTGCATCATATTTAACCAGACTGCCAGCCAGACACTCGCCCTGCCATTGATAATGCTTGCCGCCCATGCAGGCATTTCTAACAACGTTTCTCTATTATCATTTAAAACCATACCAATAAAGGTTGGGTCATTCCACTGAAAAGCACTTTTTCTGGCAAAAAATGGGATTCCTTCATCCAACGGGTTTTCTGACATCCTTGTCAGTATTTTTTTAATATCAGTAATAGAAGCCTCTGTTATTTGCTCGGTATCATAATGATATTTTACAAAAACATCACCAATATAACCACTATAATGTCCTGGCCCAAGCGGTGTTTCCTGCAGTCCCATAACCACCCAGGAAACCATAACTTCACCTTCTGGTGTTTCATAACCTGTCAGATTCTCCACATAGCTATAAACAGCCTGATTACAACCTTCTACACTCAGAATCATCATACCAACAAACAATAAGGAGCGCGATTTACGCTTGATGCCCTCTTTTGCGACAATCATGTCATAAACAAGAAAACAAACAATCGCTACCAGATAAATCAAACAATTCATCTTAAAAACAGTTGCAACGCCAATGCACAAGCTCGCCGCTATCATATAACGATATTTTCTGGTTTCCAGATACTTCAGTGCCAGATAGACTGCTCCCAGCGAACATGCCATGCCAAGCAAAATACCATACAAATACGTAATATAGAAAAAGATTGGCACCCAGATTGCAACCCCCAGATAGGCTGCTGTCTGAATCATTTTATCCTCTTTCCAATAATAACCTGCCAATTTCGCAAGCAAATAGTAAACCACCAGCAAAGCCGCCACATTTACCATTTGCAATCCAATATAATTGTCTACTCCAATCAAAAAGGAAAGAAAATAATAAAAAAGCACAATACCTGCCTGATAAGGATATCGGAACAGATAACCGCCCTCAGCATAGCCGGAAAAATCTTTTTCTCTCCACTGTACTGCCAGTGCATAAATCTTGGCTGGATCGGAGCCTGCTCGCAACTGTGTAACAAGAATCCACAGAAAGCCTGCTGCCCCTACTATAATCGTCAGAATTTTCAGTACCTTCTGTGTATTCATTTTCTGGAAAAGAACGTTCCACTTTTCCTGCCCTCTTATTCTCTGCCAAAACTTCCTTATCCCACAAAGAAGCGCCAGAAACAAAACAAATACAAGCAGGTGCTTCCATGGTGAATCGGAAATATTTAAGGTTCTGTCCTGTAAACTTCCGTCTTCTCTCTCAATCACACCGATAAAACTTGTACTAAACATACTCTGTAAACATAGCCAAAACACGATTAATCCAAAAATAATACGTATGATACAATTAACTATATTATGAAAAACGATTTTCTGATTATCTGAAAATATATCTGCCACGTTCTCTTTCCTCACATTCTGCTCTTTCCATCCATCTTATTTTCAATTTTCGAAACTTTTCCCATGATGAACAGTTTCTAAAACATATAAAAATAAGATAAAATTCCTACTAGGAATTTTACCTTATTTTTCCCCATTATACAATGCCCGTTTGCCAGAGAACACACACGCTGTCCCTAAAAAATCTTGTACTTAGGTTGGAATAATGATTTTCGTCCAATATCTGCCTTCTTCCACTGCACTATCCATAATTCCACCATATTTTTTTACAATATCTTCAATACTGTTTAAGCCAATCCCATGTTTCTCGCCTAATCTGCCTTCCGGCTTACGTCTTCTATGAAACAGCCTTCCTTCATAGCTGTTTTCCACCCGGATAATAATATGCTCAAATCCTCTGGATAAAGTTATCCTGCATGAAACGCCCTGGGAATTTGCCACCTTGCTTTCTGCCAGAATAGCATTATCCAATAAATTTCCTATCATGGTAATTAAATCCAGTTCTTCTACTCTGCTCAAGTTTAAAGGCTCTACAATTTCTAAATCCAGTTTTATTCCTTTCTTTTCCGCAAAACCCACACGTTCTGCCAACAGCGCATTCAGGATTTTATTGCTGCAATACTCCTTTTCTGCAATACGGTCAATCGAAAGATTTACTTTCTCTGCCAAAGCTTTCACTTCTTCTGCATGATTGCTGTCTGCTAATACCGCCATGGTACGCAAAACATGCTTCAAATCATGAATCATCGTATCATATTCTTCCTGCTGCTTCTCCATCTTCTGATAATGCGCCTTCTCCATCGTATCTCTGGAAGCACGCAGTTTCCATTCTTCCTTCTCTGCTATGGTTTCCGAAAAACGCTGTATGCTAAAAAGCAAGACAACGGATATCACACTAACCGTCAGACCAACCCAGAAACAAATAATATCCAAGCCAGCTATTTTCTCATGCAACCGACTCCACTCATACACCACAATCTCTAATATGACTGATACCGCCGGAATCATGAAAATGCTCGGATAAATGATAACCGCATATGCCTTGCCCGAACTTCGGAAACAATACGAAACTCCTATACATAAAATTCCTGCCATAAAAACGGAAATCGGCACTGTGAAAAATAGGTTTAATATGTTATCCGCAAAAAGCCATAAAATACAATAAACCAACGTGTAAAATAGCAAAACCGCATATTCCTTTTCACATAAAAACAGTCCAAAAGCAAGCAAGACACCTGCACTCAGAACAAAAGCTGCTGTTCCGTTTAATGTACAACCAATAATACCCAAAACAGCGCAAATAATTGCTAGTAATATACCTCTTCTCCATCTATTTTTTGTCCGAAATCCCACAAGATTTTTACACCATAGGTAAAAGAACACCCCAGATAACATATCAGACAAAATTTCCACATCCTTCTTATACAATTCCTCATTTCTGAGTCCTTATTACGACATAGGAAACGAGAATGTCTAATTCCCGCCTGCTACCATGATTATCATTGCATAAATCGGGTTTTCAACAATTCCGTCTGCCCGAATCACGTATTTTTCATATCAAATCTTTTCCTATGGCGCAAAATTTTCCAAACACAGGTTTTTTTGAAGTATTCCTTTCAAAAAAGTGTCATTTCAGGCATCTGAATGTGTAATTGGTTTCTTCAATTTTAAAATGAAAACAACAAAATGAATCTTAGGTATGGTGCTGAAAATGACTCGTCTTATGAATTGGATACAAAAAGAATATGATTTTTCCAACTATCAGATTCGGTTAATACGCTATACTTTAACCGCAATTTTATATGATGTGAGCAAAGTGATATTATTTGCCGCTTATTTCACTTATACCAGGCAATTGATTGATTTTCTCTTTGCCATTATTCCTCTGATTTTGCTTCGTACACAAACCGGTGGATTACATATGCGGCACTACTGGTCCTGCCTGCTCTTTTCCTTTGCTTACATATATGCAACCATTAACATTTTGCCTCAGCTTGTATCAGTGCCGCCTTTGCTTATTTATATCATTCTGCTCTTATGCGCCTTGACTGCTTATTATATCGGTCCGACTTCTTTAAGAAAGTCCTCTGCCAGTGAAGCATATATTAAAAAAGCAAAAATGCAATCTTTTCAAGCCATTTTTGCAATCGCCGTTTTATTTTTCATCTTTCCTGACAATCATTATTTGCTCATTAGTTTCTGGAACGTCGTGCTGCATACCTTGCAGTTGGCTATAACAAAATTATTACGGGAGGTGAAATACTATGAAAAATTGGCTTAAGAAAAATATTTTTACATTATGTACCTCATGTCTTTCCTTATCCTTATTCTTTAAATTTTTTGCATCAAGCAATTTTTTATTTGGTGAGCCAGAATTTCCATCTGAGGATTAAGAAAAGCTACCCTATCAATCTAAATATTGCTAACAAAAATATCCCGCTAAACTATATGGATTTTATCAATATAGTTTAGTAGGATATCCTTATTCAAAATCGACTACTATATTAACTTAAAATGGAATGTTCCTCTGGTAGTTGAATCTCAAACCAGAAGAAATCTAAATCTTGATAAGGTTCTTCACTGACAATCAGATTGCCATTTCTCCTTTGTACCATATTTTTCAGTTTTGCCAGTCCTATTCCTCTGTTTTCTCCTTTAGTGCTATAACCTCTTTCAAAGAATTTGTCAATTTGATACACCTCTTCTGTTTTTGTATTTCCTATGATACAACGAATTTCTTCATCCCTTTCTTTTACCGAAAAGGAAATCTGCTTCGTTTCTATCTCAGATTTTTCCAATGCTTCAATGGCATTATCTAACAAAATACCTAGCATTTCTATCAATTCATATTCCGGAAACATAATATTTTTTCTAATATGTAAACAATAATCTACTAAAATACCTTTGCTCTCTGCTTCCTGGATTTTGCTGTACAAAAAACCTGTTATCAGCGGATTTTCCGAAGAAAGCAGCAATTTGGTTTTCTCGTTCTGTTTCAGAACAAAACTGCAATATTCCTGCTGTTTTTCTACCAGTTCCTCATAGTTTTCGGTAGTATGTATCATACTCAAAATAGCATTGATGTGATTTTTCATATCATGCTGACGTTCGCGTATAAGCATGATTAACTGGTCGTAGGCTTCATAATATATCTTGTTCATTTCCAACTGGGTTTTTCTTTTTTCTGCTTCCAGTCTGGATTTTTGCCATTCACTTAAAGTAAAACCAAACAAAAATAGAAAATAAATTAATTGAATATATTCCTCACCAAAGAATATTCCCATTGTCTTTATTCTATATAGGCTTACAATCAATCCACCGAATGTAAATAACGCTATCAATACTACAAACTTATTTCCTTTTAGAAAATAACTCGAAATCCTATTGATTCCCACCTTGTAGTCAATCAACATAATTACAATGATAACAAAAAAATTAATTGCTAATTCAAAAATCTCAATATGCTCAAATCCCAGAATAAGAACATAGTAAAGCGGCAAGCAAAAAATTAACTGCAAAATAACAATACTAGCTGCCGCCAACAGACTATTCACTACTGTAACTTTGAACTTTTCCCTATAATACAATAATCCATAGACAAACATACCCAGATAGGTCAACGAACGCAAATAGGCTGGAAACCCATATTCATTTATCCCTGTCAGCACAAACAAATCCAACACAATCAATATCATTGCATGAATGCTGAATTTAAACTTTTTCCCAAATAACCCTGCCAGACAAAATAGATATGCAAATAACTCTATCACTATTTTAATGCTGCTTATCATTCACTACATCCTTCAAAAAGTTTTTCTTATAGGCAATTCCCAACTCAATTTTCTTGGTTACATCTTTTAATTTGATGTAGCGATTCACCAAGTCAATATGTTCGATATAGTCTTGATTGATTACGGTAAACCTGCTGCATTGTATGAAGCGCTCCGAATCCAGCTCCTTTAAGATTGTTTTCGTGGACTTATAAGGCAGCACCAATTCACCATTCCTACAATAAATGATTTGTCCAGACCTGCTATTTTCAATGTAAACAATTTCAGCAATATCCTTTTTATATAAGACTCCATCCAACCGGAAATAGATATGCTGTTTTTTCTCTTCAACTTTGGGAAAATCCAGTGCTTCTGCAATGACTCGCGAAACCTCCTCTGCATCAAACGGTTTTTCCACATAAGCATAGCAGTGAATATCACTGTAAGCGTGCAGTTCAGGGTCTTCTAATGATGTAATAAAAATGATAGGTGTATATTTGTACTTTTGATAAGAACGGACATGTTCCGCAAACTTCATTCCCGATACATCTCCAGAATTTGAAGAGTCCAAAACAATATCCACCATAAATAAATCAATATTATAATTTAATGCCAGAATTTCAGCCTCTTTTTGTGTAAAAGCTGATTTGATAACTACATCAGTCCTAATGTTCTTTACAACCTTAGTCAACATTTCCATACTTCTGACATTGTCTTCTACAATCAGAACTGTTTTCATATTTATTTAACTTCTCTTTCGTATACTCTTTTAAAATTGCCTCAAAACACGCAATGTTCTTCTTAAAGTAATTATCAGCGGATGTTTTACATGATTCTTTCTCAGTGCCTGATATCCTTCTTGAAAAGAAACAAAATAATTCTTCAATCCAGCATTACTTGTGCCTCCATAAAACATAGACACCAGAACCCGAGGTACATAGGCAATCTTATTGGTTTCGTCCTTTAAAAAACGAACCATAAATTCATAATCTGCGGCACAAGCATAGGAAATATCATAGCTGCCATATTTTTCATATATCTGGCGCTTTAAGAATAAGGTTGGATGCCCAGGCATCCAGCCTGTCCTGATATTCCCCTGTCCCATATGCCAACTACGTATTACTTTATCACCATCGACATAAACTAAATCGGCATGCGCACCAACACAGTCTGGCCCACCTTGTTCAATCGCTTGCACAAGCAATGCAATGGCATCCTTTTGACATAATTTGTCATTGCAGACTGCAATAATATCTCCTGTGCTCATACCATATGCTTTGTTCATTGCATCATAAAGTCCCTTGTCCGGCTCAGATATCCACTTCACTTCAAAGCGTGAACGTTTTGCAAACTTCTCAATCTCTGCAACGGTTCCATCTGTTGACTTGCCATCTACAATAACAATTTCGACATTTTCATATGTCTGTTCCTGTATGCTTTTGAATGTAACAGATAAATTTTCAACTGAATTATAGGTTGTTATCAGTAGGGATACTTTATACATAATACAACAAACCTCATGCTAATTCTGATTTCTAATGCTTTTAACCATTATTCTCTCATATTTTACGTAATATATCTAATGCAGGCATTTCGAAACGCTCTCGTTTTAGACCTGCTGATATTCATACTAGTTCCATCGCTTAACAATACATCGGTAATTGTCCAACTTTTTACTTTGTGACAGTTTATGATGTAGCTATTATGAGCATATTCAAAACCAAAAGGTACTACTTTCTCGTATAACTCACGCAATTTCTCTTTTATCTCCAAATTGCAGACATTCCCATTTTTATCATAATAACGAACCTGACATCCGTTCTTCTGAATCTCAATGTAAATAATGTCCTCAATACTCAAGACGACATTTCTGCTACCTTCTGTAACCACCATTCGCTCTTTGGCATGTTGTCGATACAACTCATCTATAGTATCTCGAAAATCTTTGCGTAGCTGCAGCGGTTCTTCCTTACGGATGTAACGATATGCTCCTAACTGAAAATCCTCTGGTATAGGTGCCTTCTTACCAGTGCAAAAGACTAACATCGCATCCGGATTTCTCTTTTTAAACTCTGCTGCAATCTTTCTTCCATCTGCATTTGGCAGCACCATATCCATAACCAGCAGGTCAAATTGGGTTACATCTTCCTCTAAAAGATCATAACCACTAAAGTAGAATGAAAACCCTAAATCTCCAAAAACTTTTTCATCCTCTTGCATCAAATCCCTTAAATCCTTCACATAATGCTTATCATCATCACAAATTGCAATCGAAAATTTGTGTTCATCACTATGCGCCATCTTCCTCACCTCATCACACTTTTTCGGAATAAATTCCAAGTATTTTTTTATACTAATACTATATCATATCTTTGCCATTCAGAAACCCTATGTTTGTCATTTCTTCGACAATAATTTACAAATTTTTTACCAGTCACAACATTTCATTGTGCTCATTTTTAGTTTATTACGTTTCAAAGTATTTGCCATGACAACATTTTGTTGTGTGCTAATATTCAAAACAACGAGAGAGGTAATTATGAAGAAATTAAACACGCTTATCAGAGATTTAAGAGAAGATCATGATATTAAACAGGACACGTTAGCTAAATATCTTGGTGTATCACAGCAAACCTATTC
>CAYVUF010000008.1:0-21553 GCA_964454605.1 uncultured Bacteroides sp. | reverse complement strand
TGTGTTCCTCGCACCGTCCCGATTTGGTTTTACTGGATTTGGGTCTGCCGGATATGGATGGACTGGATGTTATCCGTAATATTCGCAACTGGAGTAATGTCCCAATTATCGTTATTTCTGCCAGAACTCAGGAACGCGAGAAGGTAGATGCTCTGGATGCAGGTGCTGACGATTACATTACCAAACCTTTCGGAACCTCCGAGCTGATGGCTAGAATCCGCACCACGCTTCGTCGCTCTTCCATGAATAATAACGCAGTTCAGCCCACACAAAACCAGTATGTTGCAAATGATTTGGTAATTGATTACGAAAAACACATTATTACGATTGCTGGCGAAATTGTCCACTTTACGCAGATAGAATACAAGATTCTGACTTATCTCGCACAAAATGCCGGAAAAGTGATTACTTATGATTCTTTAATTTCACATGTCTGGGGTCCCTTTGCCGACAGCAACAACCGTATTCTTCGTGTAAATATGGCAAATATCCGCAGAAAATTAGAAAGTAACCCAGCCGACCCGCAGTATATTTTTACGGAAATCGGCATAGGTTACCGTATGATTGATAATGAAAATCTGTAATTATTTTAATTCTTATTTCTCGAGCTTGTTTTTCACTCTAGTCTTCATTTCTGAGCAACTTGTTGCGAATGCGGCGACGAGAAATTCGCGCAGGCGATTTCTTGTCTGCCACCAGAGCTATTTGCTTTGCTCGTTAACAAATAGCTGTGTGATAAAATAAGCTATCGAGCTTGTTTTTCACACTAGTCTTCCTGTTCGCAGATAACGACGATGTCATTGCATCGAATCGTTGTCTGACCGTCAGGAATAATTGTTTCATCTTCTCTTCGTATCATTGTCACTAGCGTATTCTGTGACAGATTTAATTCCATAATCTTACGGTCGCACCAGGCATGATTTTTATCAACCACAATTTCCTGAAGCTGTATCTCATTATCTTCGTTGTAATAGGGTACATTCAGAATCAGATTATCTCCTGCAAGAATCTTCGTATCACCCTTCGGAATCAAGGTTTCCCCATCCCTTTTAATCATAACCGCAAGAGAATTCGATGGTAACGGAACATCTTTTATCATACGGTTCTCCCAGTTGTGTCCATCATGAATATACATACGCATCAAAGTGATTGCAGTTTCTTCCTGATAATCGTTGAAGGTTTTTCTGACATCATTATCATCATCCACCATATCCAGTTTCTGTGCCACCACAGGAAGCAGAGAACCCTGTAATGCTACCGAAAACAGAGAAACCAGAAAAACGATATGGAAAATATCATGCTCCAACACTGCTCCCTGGGCAATTACCATAATCGCAAAAACAATGGAAGCGGCACCACGAAGACCTGCAAACGATACCAACAGACACTGTTGGATACTTGCTTTCACTGGCAGAAGAATGGCACAGACCGCAATTGGTCTTGCAATAAAATTTAGCAGCAGTGCAATCACAATCGCTGGCACAATCACCTCTGGCAGCTTGTGCGGAAAGGAAAGCAGTCCCAACAGAAAGAACAGGCATATCTGTGCCAGACCTGTAATACCATCAAAAAAATGTACCAAAACAGCCTTATTTCTCAATTTGCTGTTTCCTAAAATAATACCCGCCAGATAAACACTTAAATACCCATTACCATTTATCATAGATGGCAGGACATAAGCCAGCAAAGCAATCGCAATCATAAACATCATATCCAGATTTTCTGCTTCAATGGACATTTTTCGCATCAACCAGATAGCTGCCAAAGCTACACCCACACCAAATACAACACCAAATACAATCTGGGCAAAAACCAGATACGGAATGGAAACCGAATTGCTGCCCTGTACAAGTGCCAGACCTATCATGGTCAACATATAAGCAACCGGGTCGTTACTACCACTTTCTATTTCCAACAAGGGTGCTGTACCACTTTTCAGACTCAGATTCTTAGAACGCAAAATAGAAAAAACCGAAGCGGCATCTGTAGAACTGATTACTGCGCCAATCAAAAAACTTTCTGCCCATTCAATCCGTAGAACATAATGACATAACACACAGGTAATCCCTGCCGTCAGAATAACACCTAATGTTGATAAGGTGACTGCCTTTCCAATTACCGGTCTTGCCGATTCCCACTTAACGCAAAAACCACCATAAAACATGATAAAAATTAATGCAATACTACATATTTGTTCTGTTAACTGGTAATTATCGAAATTGATATTAAAAATGCCATCCGAACCAAACGTCATACCTATCAGCATGAATAAAAGAAGTGCAGGAACACCTGCTTTAGAAGAAAAACGCCCGAATAAAACACAGACTAGAATAACAATCGCGCAAAATAATATGTAACTATTCATTTAGTCCATCCCTTCTTTATTAAATTACCCCCATCTCCCAATATTTTAACATATTTACCGCTTCATTTCTACATGGTAATTTTTCTGTTTCTATGATAAACTGGGTATCATCCAGTAGCTTAAGAATGCTGTTGGCGGAATTATTACGAAACCATTTGAAGCGGTTCGTATACAACGCAGAAATGAGGATTTAGGATGACTCCAGATGAAAAATATATGAAAGAAGCCATAAAACAGGCAAAAAAGGCATATGCCCTGGGTGAAGTACCAATTGGCTGTGTCATTGTCTACAAGGACAAGATTATAGCTCGTGGCTACAATCGTCGCAACACCGACAAAAACACGCTCGCCCATGCGGAAATTACAGCTATCAACAAAGCCAGTAAAAAACTAGGTGACTGGCGGTTGGAAGAATGCAGTCTGTATGTAACCTTAGAACCCTGCCAGATGTGCTCTGGTGCAATTGTGCAGGCACGCATCACAGAAGTCATTATGGGCAGTATGAATCCCAAAGCTGGATGCGGCGGTTCCATTCTGAATCTTCTGGAAATGCCGGAATTTAATCATCAGGTGGTTGTCAGACGCGGTGTTTTAGAAGCTGAATGTTCCGAAATGCTTACGACTTTTTTCAAAGAACTTCGGATTCGAAGAAAAAACGAAAAGAAACAGGCACAAACTGACAATACCCTCTGTCAGACATCGCAGAAATGTTGACAAATCAGCAAAAAAACAGTATACTAAAAAAACCGTACAGCCGGGGAGTTAGCGGTGCCCTGTACCTACAATCCGCTTTAGTAGGGGTGATGCTCTATCGAGGGCTTTTGCTTGTGTAGCTGCCCTTTATAAGTGGCGTTGAAGTTCGGGTCTTACGCAATGAATGTCTATGAACCGTGTCAGGGTGGGAACACAGCAGCACTAAGTAGAATTTTTCATGTGCCGTAAGGGTGCCTGGCGGAGTTAACTGTAAAGGTAACGTGCATGAGTTCTGTTCGACATAGAGCGTACGGTTTTTTATTGTTCAAAAGAACAGAAATAACTAATCAGGAAATGAGCAGGAACACTTATGGATTTATCAGATTGCATTTTATGTCCCAGAGAATGCCATGTGGACAGAACCTCTGGCAAAACAGGATTCTGTGGACAAAGTGATAAAATTGCTGCAGCAAGAGCTGCGCTTCATAAATGGGAAGAACCTTGCATCTCCGGCGTAAATGGCTCCGGGGCTGTTTTTTTTGCCGGCTGTAATATGCGATGTGTCTTTTGCCAGAATTATGAAATTGCTCACAATACCGCACCGTCTAAAATCATTTCCACAAACCGGCTTTCTGAAATCTTTCTAGAACTGCAGGACAAAGGTGCCCACAACATCAATCTGGTAACACCTACACACTATATTCCCCAAATTATTGATGCTTTGAAGCAGGCTAAAGCAAAGGGCCTGACTTTGCCCATCGTTTATAATACCAGTGGGTATGAGAAGGTAGAAACTCTCAATCGGCTGGACGGTCTGATTGATATTTATCTGCCCGATTTGAAGTACTTTTCCTCCACTATCAGCAAACGTTATTCCCATGCGGAAAATTATTTCGCAGTTGCTTCGGCTGCTCTTGCAGAAATGTACCGTCAGGTCGGAAAACCAGTATTTGATTCAGAAATGTCTTTTGCTTCAGAAAACGAGAGTTCTCTGGATATCAGCGAATCCTCCCTGATGAAAAAAGGGGTTATTGTACGCCACTTGTTACTGCCGGGTTGTACGAAAGACTCTCAGGCTGTTTTGCGTTATTTATACGAAACCTATGGAAACAATATTTATGTAAGCATCATGAATCAATACACTCCGCTTCCACAGGTTCGCACCCTTCCCTCCCTGAATCGCCGCATTACAGACACTGAATATGATGCTATCATAGACTATGCCATTTCCCTTGGCATGGAAAATGCTTTTATCCAGGATGGCGAAACTGCCTCCGAAAGTTTTATCCCTGCTTTCGACTGCGAAGGGCTATAATGGATTTCGATTTTCTGATTATAGTTCTACCTTCCGCAGATAATAGCCAAACTTTCCCTCTTCCGTATCCCCTCCCTCACATTCAAAGGCTTCGAAACCAAACATTAAGGCTACCATTTTCTCTCTCTCGTAGAAAACGCCAGGTACACCAAGATAAAAATCCTTTTCTTTTCCCAAAATCAAATACCGGTAATTATAAAAACCATGCAGCAGAAAACTATTATTTACAAGATGCTGATAGTTGGCGCGGAGTATTACAAAATCTTTTGGTTCTAATTTGATATAAGTTCTTTCATCCCCATAGGGGTGTATTTTTTCATAGGTTGTCAACAATTGCTCCCATTTATCCTCATATAAGGCAATTTCCGAATTATTTTTCAAACTGCTTTCTTTTGACTGCTGCCTGCTCTTTTGCGCCTCTTTTTCACAGATTACTTTCTTCTCTTTTGGCTGCTCCTTCTCCCGGACTTGTTCCTTCTCTCTTGGCTGCTCTTTTTCCCGGACTTGTTTCTTTTCTTCCGGCTGTTCCTTTTCTTCCGGCTGTTCCTTTTCCCGAACTTGTTTCTTTTCTTCCAGCTGTTTATCAGCGGCTTGAAACACCGGTTTATTCTGGAATACCATTTTGCTCTGCCCCGTAATTTTATGGTCTTTCGTTATTCTGATTTCTATTTGATGCATCTCTTCTTTGATACTTGCCAAAAAACTACCGCTGCCGGAAGCTATTTCTATCTTGCCTATCTCTTTCCAGCCATTGATTGTCTGTATACGGACCGGAAAAGTGCCGCTGCAATTTTCCATTTTTTTAATCTGTAATTCTATGTAATAGAATTCCTGTTTCTGCTCTATCCTGCAAAAGCCCGCATTTTTTTCTTTGATTTCCTGACTTACGAAGCTCAAATAAATAATTTCCCTCTGATACATCCTGTCTGTCCTTTCCCATGAATTTGTCCCTTCTGCTGGTTCTAGTTTATGTATATGTTGGACAGACTAAAAAATGCCAAATGATTTCTCATTTGACATTTTTAATATAATCTTCCTACTACTAATATTCCATGGAATCCAGATATTTCATATAATTTACTACCATCAGAGCAATTTTGAAGGTCAGTGCATCATCGAAAGTACGGATATCAAGTCCTGTACTTTTTTCAAGTTTTTCAATACGATAAACCAATGTGTTACGATGCACAAACAACTGTCTGGAAGTTTCAGATACATTCAGGTTGTTCTCAAAAAACTTATTAATCGTTGTTAACGTTTCTTCATCCAATTCATCCGGTACATTCGAGCCAAAAATTTCATCAATAAAAATGCGGCATAAGTTCACCGGAAGCTGATAAATCAAACGCCCAATCCCCAACGTATTGTACGCTGTAACCTTTTTCTCCGCATAAAAAATCTTTCCAACATCCAGTGCCATCTTGGCTTCTTTATAAGACTTGGAAACTTCTTTCAGCTCGCCCACAATCGTTCCATAGGAAACGCGGACATTCATCATAGCTTCCATGTTCATCATATCCACAATCGTTTCTGCAATCTGATTCAGGCTTTCATAATCATCACTTTCATTCAATGCCTTAATCAGAATCACATTGCTCTCATCCACTGCGGTAATGTAATCACCCACCTGGGAAGAAAACATTCCATTTAATAATTCTGCTGCCGGATTATCTTTCTCACTTCCTGTTTCAATGAGAAAAACTGCTCGCGGCACAGTCACCTCTATATGCAGCTTTTTGGCACGATTATAAATATCCACCAAAAGCATATTATCCAAAAGTAAGTTCTGGAAAAAGTTATTTCTATCAAATCTTTCTTTGTATGCAATAATCAGATTCTGTAACTGGCTAACTGCTATTTTTCCAACCATATAGGTATCTTCTCCCGAACCTCTGGCATCCAGCACAAACAGCAAATCACCTTCATCTAAAATCTTAAGCAAATGATGTGTTCCTATCACCTGACTATCTGCCGGGGAATTGATGAATCCCATAATCAAGGACAGGGAAAGGTCATTTGGCTCAAATGTAGATGCTACTGCATTGCCTTCTAAATCTAACACACACAAATCAACTTTCGTAATTGCCTTCAATTCTTCTATACTGGTTTTAATAACCTGACTGGAAATCATATTTTAACCTCACTCTATTGAAAAATATAAAAGGGGATGCATGAGCATCCCCTTAATTCACTATTCCTAGTTGGTAATAATCTGTTCTGTTTCTTTGTCAAATACGTGAATCTTTTCAACGTCGAAAGCAAACTTAACTGTATCACCAGGTCTTGCTGTTGTACGAGAATCAACTCTAGCTGTAATAGGGAACTCAGCAAGATCGAAGTATAAGTAAACTTCTGCACCAAGTAATTCGTATACTTTGATGGTAGATTCGAATACACATTTAGCTGTTTCAATATACATTTCAGAATCATATACATCTTCTGGACGAATACCGAATGTAACTGTCTTTCCAGCGTAACCGCCTTCGATAAGTTTCTTAGATTTTGCTGGTGGAAGAGGAATGCTGTTGCCAGCTACTTTCAAGCTTGCTGCATCACCTTTCACTTCTACTACTGCATCTAAGAAGTTCATCTGAGGTGAACCCATGAATCCTGCTACAAACAGGTTCTGTGGTTTCTGATATAAGTTCTGAGGTGTATCTACCTGCTGAATAACACCATCTTTCATAACTACGATTCTTGTACCAAGTGTCATAGCTTCTGTCTGGTCATGTGTAACGTAGATGATTGTTGTACCTAATCTCTGATGTAATTTGGAAATCTCAACACGCATCTGTACACGAAGTTTAGCATCCAAGTTAGAAAGAGGTTCGTCCATAAGGAATACCTTAGGATTACGAACAATCGCACGTCCCATAGCAACACGCTGTCTTTGTCCACCGGATAAAGCCTTTGGTTTACGATCAAGAAGTGGAGTTAAGTCAAGAATCTTAGCTGCTTCTTTAACCATTTTATCAATTTCATCTTTTGGTACTTTTCTTAATTTAAGACCAAATGCCATATTGTCATATACAGACATATGAGGATACAGAGCGTAGTTCTGGAATACCATTGCGATATCTCTATCTTTTGGTTCTACATCATTAACAACTCTGTCACCAATCTTTAATTCACCAGAAGAAATATCTTCCAGACCTGCAATCATACGAAGTGTAGTAGATTTACCACAACCTGAAGGTCCTACGAAAATAATAAATTCCTGATCTGCAATTTCAAGATTGAAATCTTTTACTGCTTCAAATCCGTTTGGATATACTTTGCAGACATTTTTTAATGATAAACTTGCCATTTTTGTGCCTCCTGAAATATTTATTCGTTTTTCTGTTTCACGATTATCTCTCAATAATCAACTCTGAACTAAGTATAACGAACTTTAGAATTCTTTTCTATACCACTATTCCACAAAGATTTTACTTTCCATTGTAGAAATTGCTTACTTTCCTGGTCGTTTTTTCGTCTTCTCGACAAGTTGACCAACAAAATTAAATTTTCCTATACACATTCACCAAAAAACCGCTTCAAGTGATGCACCCGAAGCGGTTTTGCTTATTTTTCTGTTCTATGCTTTTAAGATTTCGTTTCTGTCCATTCATCTTTATAGAATGCAAGCTGATTTTTGCCTCTCTTCTTTGCCTTATATAGTGCCTGGTCTGCTGCCTTGTAAATGCTCTCAAAATCAGCACCTTCCTGCGGATAAATCGCTACACCGATACTTGCAGTAGCCGAATATTTAACATACTCTCCTGCCTTAAAGTCTTTGAAGAAATCTTCTACCTTCTTCGCTTCCTTCCGTACTGCAGCCGCATCCGAAACATTTTTCAAAAAGATAATAAATTCATCGCCGCCGGCACGTCCTATAATATCCGATGTACGGAAAATAGCACTTATCTGCTGACCCAGAGAACGAATGACTTCATCCCCAAAGGCATGCCCCATGGTATCGTTAATCTTCTTGAAATTATCAATATCGAGCATAAACATCATCGACTGCGTATCCGGATTTTTCTCGATAAATTCCTGTATCTTACGTTCTGTCGCCAGTTTATTATTCAGTCCTGTTAAAAGGTCGGTATCTGCCTTTACTTCAAGCTGTCGCTTCTTCTCATTGCTTTTTATTTTACTGAGAACATTAATTACAACAATAACACCACTGAAAACTACAATCACAATAACTAACTGATACAACATCGTTTTCGTGGACTCCCATTGCTGAGCCACCTGCTTATCAATATAAGACTGATTCACTGTACTTACCAAAGTCCATTCGTTAATACTGATAGGCACATAGACAAAAGCACTGGCTGTCTGCTTTGTTTCCAAAGAAGAAAGTCCGCCGATTCTTCCTACAATTCGGCTCTTCATCTTTCTGACTACTTCCGGACTGTCTTCGGATAACTCAGAAAAAATATTTTCCCCTACGGTCAGACCATTATCGGCACCATCTGCTATCAGAATATTTCCTTTCGCATCTATCAGTGCCTCATACGTCCACGCTGCAAAATCCACACCCTTGACGGTACTTGCAAATTTTGCCACTGGATAAAACAGCATAAGATATCCTCGTCCGCTTCTATATTCCACTGGTACCGAAACAACTATCGTATCTTCAGCCTCATCCGGCATCGTATTCTGTTCTACAAAAAAATACTGTACTCTGCCAGTGGATGTCATCTTCTCAAAATATTCCGTACCTGCCACTGATATTTCCGTTCCATCATTGCTGATACCTTCACCGGAGCTGTCGCAGGTATACACCTTATATGCTGCAGAATGATCTTTCGCCACTTTCAGCAGCTTCTGCACTTCCGTTTCGTCTGTGCAGTCACCCAGAAGGTCTGCAACCGGTTTGCCCACCTTCTCCAATAACGCAAGGTCTTCTGTGAAATTATCCGCGCAGGCTTCCGCTATGACAACCATATTCTTGCTGACAGTATCATTTGCTCCCTCTTTACTCTTATTCGAGAAGTCATACATCATGATAACCAAAACCACCATCAATACTGCGGTTGGCACAATCCATTGAAACGCCGTTGATTTCGTCTGATTCTCTGCCATTCGTCCTATTTCTCCTCATCCACTTCTACAGAAAACTCATAATCTGATACCGGCTTCGCATCTTCCGGCTCAAACTTCTTGAACACATCACTATATAAATATGCCGATGCATAAGCCGGCACAGATATTCCAAACATAATCACAAAAAAAGTTGCATAGGCCGACAAATACATAATCACAAATGGTATAAACAGTAATAATACCATCAAGATTGTCTTTGGCAGATTAATAACTGCCATGGAAAACGCATTTCTGATTGTATTTTTAATCGTGTTATCAAATCTTGCCAGAATCGGAAAGATATAAACTGCTCCCATCAGAATGATAACCGCTACAGCAAAGAAGAGAATCGTGAAAATTCTGGAAAATTCTATTCCGGAATAACTGAAAATGAAGAAATCTCCCACGAAAACTCCTATCACTAATAACATAAGCAGCCAGATAATCGTTGCCTGCTTAAAATTCTGCTTAAAGGACTTAAAGAAACCTCTTATCAGATAGCCTTCTTCCTTCCTCACCATCTTCAACAGCACATAGTGCATTGCGGTAAAAGCAGCTCCTGCTGTCACAATCGGAATACAGCATATAATCATTATCACATTTAAAAACAACAAATCTCCTATGCGGCTCATGAAACGCATAAAAGGACTGTCCATATCAAAAAATTTACCCATAATAACCTCTTTTATTTATTTGTCCTCATTATATTACATAATGGGATAAAAAAGCTAGATATTTAACAAATTTTTACAAAAAATTCATTTATTTTCTATTTCTATTTGTTCAATACTTTAAATTTTTTACTAACCTGGTCATATTGATAATTCAAAGTCTGGTACATCTTCATAATCTCAGCCGATTCTGTCTGTACCCGCTCCATAATCGTATCATAAGAACGAATAAACGTATTGACAATCTGCCGGTTTAACCGGTTCTTAGCCACTTCTTCGTTCAGAACTGCAATGACCTGTTCTTTATGTAAAGGTTCCCGATAATTTCTTTTGTTCGTCAAACCGGTAACGGTGTCTGCCACCTGCAGAATTTTCTGCATATGGTTCATCTGATAATCCTTTAACTTTCTTGGATAACCACTGCCATCCGCTCTTTCATGGTGAGCAATTGCTATCTCTAACACATCTTCCCGCATTCTCTTGCGTAAAAATTTCTCTGCAATCGCTATATGTGTCCGTACCTGTTTTATTTCCTCCGGCTCTAACTTTCTGGGTGCTTCAATAATATCTCTGGGAATCGCCAGCATTCCCAAATCGTGAATCAGCGCACCATAGTATAAAAGCTCCCTCTCATCATCCTTCAGCAGCATCTTATCCGCAATTTCACCACTGACACATATGGTTGTAACCGTATCCACAACCGCAGATTTTCTTCGAAATCCATAACAGTACATCAGCATTTCAACGAATTTCTTTTTATCTTCATTATTGTAAATCATGAAGTCCACAATATAATCCAACTCTTTCTGGTATTCTTCTGTCTGGATTTTCGTGAAAATATCATGTTTCTGGGCAGTCTGATAAAACTGTTCCAGTCCTTCCGGAGATAACTTGGTACCTGCCTGTTTCTGAAACATATGCATATCAAACTGGTCACCCATTGCTTTGGAATAGATGTCCATTTTCTCTGCAATATTGATATATGCCGCCAGCTCCTTATACGGATAATCAATTTTCTTAAGCTGTTCATAATCCGTATGATGATACATGATGACCTTTGACAATTCTCTTACTGGAGATAAATATTTGAAGAAAAGATACCCATATATACTATGCGCCACACTATCTCTGGATTCATAGCGAAGCATATCATTCAGATTGTCTGCTTCTGTTTTATATGCTCCAATATCGTGCAAAGTGGCGACCATAACTATATCGGCCAGTTCAAATTCTTCGTAGCCGCCTTTATCCTCTAACATCTTATATACCATGTAAGCTACTCTGGAACCATGCTCCATCAGTCTTGGATGAATCAGTTTCAAAGTATCCCGCATCAGCAAAAAGATTTCTTTACTCTTAATGTATTCCATACCATTCCCCCATTGTCCAAAACACCCTGCTACAAAATAAATTCCATCGGGGTATAAGTAATGCCATCTTTTTCTTCCTCTGGTCTGATATCCCGAAATCCCAGCTTATGATAGAAAGCAACTCCATAAGGTGCCGCATTTACCGTAATTCTGCTCACTCCCACTTCCGCTAACAGGTATTCCCGCAAATATTCAATCAAGGCACGTCCAATGCCTTTTCTATGATATCTGGCATCCACAAAAAGCAAAGAGATATGAGAATTATTTCTAAGGGTAATCATCCCTACTATCTTCTTCTGTTCCAGTGCTACAAACAACTGATAAGAGCCCATGACAAACATACGATAAAGGGATGTGTCTGTAATAAAATCCTCAAAATTCCTGATTCCCTCTGCGGTATAAACATCTGCCTCAAACTGCAGAAAAGTCTTCCATGCCAAAGCCATTGCATCGTCCCATTCTTCACGATATGCGCTTCTTATCTGATACAGTCCTATGGACACGCTAAAGACCCCTTTCGTACTTTCTTTTTATTTTATCGTATTTCTGTTCGATTTACAAGCGGCAATCCATGCTCCAGTGCATATGCGTTTTCCAGCGTTTCTTTGGCAATCTGCTGCATTGCTTCCTGGGTGAAAAATCCCATATGGGAAGTAATCAGCACATTCGGAAAAGTCATGAGTCTTGCCAGATTTTCATCCTGCATGATTTCATTGGACTTATCTTCATAAAAAATGCCCTCCTCTTCTTCGTACACATCCAGTCCGACTCCGCCGAATTTACCCTGTACCAGTCCATCAATCAAAGCATCCGTATCGATGAGTCCGCCTCGGGAAGTATTAACCAGATAAACCCCTTTCTTCATCAATCCAATGGTATTTTTGTTGATAATGTGTCTGGTGCCGGAATTCAAAGGGCAATGCAGACTAATCACATCTGACCTTGCAAAAATTTCCTTTAATTCCACATACGTAATATCTAACTTCGGATTCGGATATGGGTCATAAGCAATCACATCCATCCCAAAACCATTGCAGATTCTTATCATCGCCTGCCCGATTCTGCCAGTACCGATGATGCCTGCTGTTTTATGATACAAATCAACACCCATTAAACCATTCAGACTCATATTAAAATCTCTGCTACGGGTATAGGCTTTGTGAATATAACGGTTTACCGTAAGCAGCAATCCCATTGCCAGTTCCGCCACTGCCTCCGGCGAATAACTGGGCACACGCAGCACCAGAATTTTATCCTCTGCCGCCTTAATATCCACGTTATTAAAACCAGCACTGCGCAGCAGAATCGCTTTTACCTTCATTTCATAAAGTTCCTCAATCATGGAAGCTGTAACATAATCATTTACAAAAATACAGACAGCATCATAATTTTTAGCCAGATAAACTGTTTCTTCCCGAAAAGGCACTTCGTAAAATTTGATTTCAAATCCATATTCTTTTCCCATTGGTTCAAACCAGATTTTATCGTATGGTTTGGTACTAAAAAATGCAATTCTCATAAGCAACCTCTTTTCTTCACATATTCCAATGCATTATTAGTATAAGCAAAAGCATCAAAAAAATCCCTGTACGAAAAAATTGGTTCTGCGTTCAAAAAAAGTGTTATCCCGTAAAATTACGGAATAACACTGGAAAATAAATTCTTAAAAAATCCGGTAATCGATTCTTTCAGTTGCTGCATAAAATTGGAGGCTGCTGTTTCCACCGCACTTTCGACTGCCTGATTGATTGCTTCATTTGCATTTTCCACAATCTCCAGACCGTATTTTTCATATAGTTGCTGTGCCTGCTGCATCAGATAATCGGCATCCAGACCAATAGAATCCAGTTTTTTCAGCAAAGAAACTATCTGCTGTTTTTCTTTCTCCGTTAAGGTTATGCCGAATTTCTCTTCTCCTTCCGCAATGGCATTCCGGACACTTTCTTCCTTCCCGGTATCCAATTCGCCATTTGCCACTTTTCCTTTGAGCCATGCCAACAAGGCTTCTACTTCTTCGGAGGTCACATCCCCTTGCAGGCTCTGGATGCTTTCTGCTAATTCCCCCGTCGTTATCAGTTCTGCTAAGGCGGTGTCGTATACCGTATCCGATACACTCTTTCTTTCCATTGCCTCATAGGCTTTCAGCGCACCTATCAGACCAGCAGTACCGGAAATCTGGGAAGGTGCTGCCACCACAACCTCCATATCTTCCACACCAGCTGTCAGCAGAGCATTCCGGTACATACCAGTCGTGCAGTAGCCAATGTTTTTCGTTGTCACCAAAACACCACTGCCTTTTTCTGCTTTTGTCAGTTTCACACTGGATAGGGATTTGCTTCCAATCACAGAAGCATCCAGATAGGCATCCAGATACTGATGCTCCATTTCATTGGTGATGGTAATCACCGTACAACTGCTTAAATCTTCTTCTGTCAGCTCCATCAGTGTGAGAACCGTTGCTCTCTGTTCCGCTGTCAAATCGGCACCTAATGCAACCACCACATTGCTGTCAGCAGAAGGCGAAGCCGCCGCTACCCATGTACCGCCAAGCAGAAACACCATGACAACTGCCAGAAGTCCCAGCCATTTTTTCATAATTCATCCTCATTTCTACCGCACTAGGAAATTCTCTGCAGAATCCAACGATAAATATCGCTATATACCTGCGCCCTGTCTGTTTCATTCAACAATTCATGTCTGTCTTTTTCATATAACTTCATCTGCACATTCTGCATACCATATTCCAGATAGGACTTGTAAACTTTCTCCACACTTTTTCCATAATTGCCAACCGGGTCATCTGCGCCTGCAATCAGAAAAATCGGCAGACGTTTGGGCATAGCTGCCAGCTTGTCTTCGTCATAACAATTGCGAATCAACTGGAATAAGGTTGCAAATCCATTTAAGGTAAAAGTAAAACCGCACATCTTATCCGCTAAATACCGGTCTACATTGGCATTTTCTCTGGAAAGCCAGTCAAACTCCGTTCTTGCAGGTTCAAATTTGTTATTATAATTTCCAAAAGATGCCTTGTCTACAAACTTGCCTACATGTTTGGAGCCTAAGAATACTTTCTGGATAGCGGTGACTGCTCTGGCCAGGAATAAAATCCGTTTCGACTGCATTCCCGTACCACATATGATAGCACCGTTGATTCCAGTTCCATAACGCTGCAGATAATTTCGCAGAATAAAAGACCCCATGCTGTGTCCCAGAATCAAATACATGACTCCCGGATATTCTTCCTGTATGATCTTTTTCAGACGATGCACATCTCTTACCAGAACGGTTGCTGCATCTTCCTCACAGAAGTATCCGTAAGTTCCGCCTTCTGCCACCGTTTTTCCATGTCCCAGATGATCCTCACCAACCACCAGAATCCCTTTCCCAGCCAGATATCTTGCAAACTCATCATAGCGGTCAATATGTTCTGCCATGCCATGTACTATCTGAAAAATGCAAACCGGTTTTTCAGTTTCCGGAATCCATTTCACCGCATGGATTTTACTTTTATTATCTCTGGAATCAAAATAAAATTCTTCTTTGCGTATCATCTTTTTCCCCCGCTATCCTTCCATATTCTCTAGCTGATTAGCAGATTTCCGCACCTGCCGGCATGGTTTTCTCCGGTGTCATCAGCGCAAGATTACCATCCGCATCCTCAGCACACAGAAGCATACCTTCTGACATCATACCTGCAATTTCTCTTGGCTGCAGATTCACTAATACCATAACTTTTTTGCCAACCATTTCTTCTGCGCTATAATGCTGCTTAATTCCAGATAAAATCTGTTTTACAGAAGAGCCAACACGCACCTGAGAACATAAAAGTTTCTTGGACTTCGGTACTTCCTTACATTCCAGAATTTCACCCACCTGGAACTGGCATTTATCAAAATCATCATAAGAAATCGTTTCTTTTGGTTCTATATCAATTACATTCTCCAGCACTTCTTCTTTCTCCTCTTCCTTCACACCTGCTGCCGCTTTACGCTCCGCAAACATAGCTTCTACTTTCTCCATTACTTCGTTCAAATCCTGACGTGCAAAAAGAATTTCCGGTGTTTCTGTCACCTTATTTCCCGATGGATACAAAGCTGCTGCTCTGGCAATATCCTGGTTCTTCGCACATTCTTCCAGCACCTCAAAGCCAACTAACTGTGCATTTATCTGGGATGCAATTTTCGCTGCAGTTTCCGGCATATATGGCTCTAACAGGCTTGCTCCCACCAGAATACCATTCAACAAATTGTATAAAACAGTTGCCAGTCTGTCCTTTTGTGCCTCATCTTTTGCCAGTGCCCAAGGCATTGTTTCATCAATGTATTTGTTACAGCGTTTGAATAATACGAAAATTTCTGTGATGGCATCTGCGACACGCAAATCATCCATTTTCTTACCAACTCTGGTATACGTATCGGTCAAAACCTGCCATAAGTCAGTATCTACATCTTCTGCACCCTGGGCTGTGCCTACTTTCTTATTTTCTACCATGCCGCCGAAATACTTATTGCTCATGGAAATGGTTCTGTTTACCAGATTACCCAATGTATTCGCAAGGTCAGAATTCATTCTTTCCACCATCAAATCCCAGGTAATAACCCCATCGTTTTCAAAAGGCATTTCATGCAGTACAAAATAACGGACTGCATCTACACCAAAAAACTGAATCAAATCCTCCGCATAGATAACATTGCCTTTGGATTTACTCATCTTTCCATCCCCCTGTAATAACCAAGGGTGACCAAATACCTGTTTCGGAAGCGGCTCATCCAATGCCATTAAGAAAATCGGCCAGTAAATCGTATGAAAACGAATAATGTCTTTTCCAATCAGATGCAAATCTGCCGGCCACAGCTTCTTATACTGGTCTGTGCTGCTGCCATCTGCATCATAACCAATTCCTGTAATATAGTTTGTCAGCGCATCTAACCATACATAAACCACATGTTTCTCATCAAAATCTACCGGAATACCCCATTTGAAAGAAGTTCTGGAAACACACAAATCCTGTAATCCCGGCAAAAGGAAATTGTTCATCATTTCATTTTTACGGGAAACCGGCTGAATAAATTCCGGATGGGTATTGATATGTTCAATCAATCTGTCTGCATACTTGCTCATCTTAAAGAAATATGCTTCTTCTTTCGCCGGCTTTACTTCACGTCCGCAATCAGGACATTTTCCATCTACTAACTGTGACTCTGTCCAGAAAGATTCACATGGTGTACAGTACAGACCTTCGTAAGCTCCTTTGTAAATATCGCCTTTATCATATAATTTCTTGAAAATCTTCTGTACCTGTTTCTCATGAAAATCATCTGTGGTACGGATAAATTTGTCATATGAAGTATTCAAAGAATCACAGATTTCACGAATCTGTCCTGCTACACCATCTACAAATTCCTGCGGTGTGATTCCTGCTTCCTGTGCTTTTAATTCAATTTTCTGTCCATGCTCATCGGTTCCTGTCTGGAAGAAAACATCATAGCCATCTTTTCTTTTAAATCTGGCAATACTGTCTGCCAGTACGATTTCATAACTGTTTCCGATATGTGGTTTACCGGATGTGTACGCAATTGCTGTAGTAATATAATACTTTCCTTTGTTCATGATTCTCTCCTTCTGAAATTCTTATTCACTTTCCACTACGTTTACTTGCATTAAAAAACGTCTTCTTATATCTTTGGAATATAAGAAGACGATTATTAGTCGTGTTACCACTTCTCTTCATTATCTTCTCACGAAGATAATCTTTGCAAGTACCATCTGATACTCTGCCGCTATAACAGGCGGAACCTGTTGCAGCCTGACCTTCCGGCTCGGATGCACCGCTCAGAAGCCATGTTCGGTATGTTTCCTCTCTATCCCTCTCAGCAGCTATGTCTGGCATTCCTGTCCGATAACATAGGCGCATACTGCGCAACAGGACATTCTCTGTAAAAATTTCACATACGTACTCTCTTCATCATCGCTTTTATCAATATATTGTTAGACTAACACAAACAAATTATCTTGTCAATGCGGCACACATCTGACTCCATTTTTTCTCCATATCAGCCACCAGCGCAAGCTGTGTCCGACACCGTTCCAGATTGTGTTTCTCCCGATGTATCTTGTAATAAACCTCCCCTTGCAGATAATCTGTCAGAAAACGCATACCACATTCCAATGTCATAATTTTAGCTCCTGTGGGCAGCATATCTAATTCCTTCTGTGTCAGCCTTCCTCCGGTGCCCTCTAAAAATCCCCTCAGACACAACTGATACAGTTCCAAAGAAAGGGATACCTTCCCAATATCCGTTTCATCTTCCTTTGCTGTATTGGCACTAAAGCGAATAGCATCCCCAAAGTCATAAACAAACAATCCCGGCATCACCACCCTGCTGCACGATTCTCTCACGCAGAAAGGAAGTTATCTGAAGAATATTTTCCATCAGTTCTTCCACCTTCGGGAAAATAGAGGTATTGATTTTCTACAAAATATAGTTTTCCCCTCCCTCTGTCTTTACCAGAAAGGTATAGTAAATGTGGCCGCTTCCATAATGTTCCACCGAAACGATATTCTGCTCCATTCTGAAATGATGGATTATCTCTATGTATTCCTTCCTCTGTTCCATAACATTTACCCCACTTACTTTCGAATCCTGATGGTATTTTCCGCTGCATACTGTCTTCATTGTAATCTACTTTTTCCCATATGCAAAGCCTTTCCTGACGACTTCTGTACAAATACTTAAATTGTCCACTTCCTGATTCGCTGCTGCCAGTCTGCAGAAATATCGTCCCGGTTGTGTCACTTCAATTGTTCTGCCTGTGCCAATGGTTTCTCCGGCTTCATTGCTCCATACCAGCCAGTCCTGTTCGGATTCCGGCAGCTGCAATTCGGGAAATCCTTCTTTTTGTATCACATCCACACATAACACGATTTTCCCATCCAAATAATCCTCTTCTATAGCACAAATCGAAAGCAAAGCATAAGTCAAATCTGTTTTTCCACAGATAAGGTCGTGATGCCAGACAGCAATTTCTTTGCTGTTTTCATGCGGACAAGCTCCCGGACCTTCATAAATACCGCCATGCCAGGCACAGGTATAGTAGCCGCCATGCCAGGAACCTCCTCCTTCCTCCGCTTCATTTGGATACCAGGTTACTTCCGTCTGTTGTAAGGCTTGTCCACATACTTCTGTCTGTGTTGTTTTCGTCTGATAATGTTTGTAGCATCCGAAGATGCCTTCCTGGGCCGCATTTTCTCCTATGTGCTTATGCCGGATACTCACTTCATGTTCCTTTGCTCCAAACACAGGAAACATATCCGGTCGATAAGTGCCTCCTGCTCCATCCTGTTTTCCCTGTTCATATGCCTTGTCATTATCTTTTCCAGTTCCCAACAGCAAAATGCCATCTTGCCATGCTGCCTTTCCCTTCGACAGGTTATCTGCTTCTGCCGGAACATAGTAGTCTCTATATTCCCTCACTCCTTCTATTCCCAGACTGATTTTCGGTTCTGCAACCGTAAGATTCTCTGGTACTTTCTGAGAATCTGCAGCAGCCTTTAAAATCTGATTCCACGAAAGTGCTGCTCCTTCTGGTATCTCACCCGATATCTGTGCCGGATTTCTGGAATACTGCCATCCCTCATCTGTCTGAAGGAAGGCAGTGCCTAGCTGCAATAGTTTCTCCAGAAGAAAGGTTTTCTGTTTGTCCAGATATGCCTGAATTTCCAAAATATCTCCGGCATAATAAATAATAGGATTTGCCATTTCCTTTTCCTGATATACCAGACTTCCTCTGCTTTGAATCCTTCCCTCTGACAGCGCAAACACTTGGCTGTCATCTGTCTGGCAGGCTGCTTCTTCTGCATATGCCACACTGTTGCAGCTATAACATAGAAGACTCACTGCCAGACCGATGCTGGCACATATTTTCTTCCGGATAAAACCTATTCTCATATATTCCCACTTCATATTAATCTCCATTTCTGCGCATATTCCTGTGCTCTGTTTACGCTTTATTCAAACAGATACCCTGTTATGTTTCCCTTTTCATCCTGTATTGGAAACATCTTCGTATAGCCGGTCCCTTCCATCCATCCTCTGGCGTAGTTTTCCAACAAATCATGATTATTGCCAAGCAGCAGACTGCCATCTGCCCATGCTGCATTTCCCAGTGTCAGATTATCCGATGTTGCGAGACTATATGTTTCGGTATATTCTTCCGGCAGCTTCTGTGAATCGGACAGAGCTTCTATCAAAATGGAAAAAGGAATGCTTTCCAGTTCTGAAACACTCTGCAATTGTCTGGTTTCGGTTTCCAACTGGGGATTTCTAGAGTACTGCCATCCATTTTCCATCTGCCACACTTTCGTTCCTACGCCGCTAAGTGCTTCTAACATTCCATTCTTGCCCCTAGCGGCTGATTGAAAAAGCATTTCCAAATCTCCTGCATCAAAAATGACTTCACCGCCATTGCTATCCGCATAGCGGATAATCCCTTTGCTGTTGATATGCTCAGAAGTTTCTGCCTGCAAGGCAATTTTCGGTACTGCTGCCAGAAGAAGTGCAAGCATACCACCGCATATTCCATATATTTTTTTCTGATTGCTTTTCATATATAACCTCCTCGTATCACTTGTCATCCCAGAAACACTGGCTGGGATAAAATAGGATGTTTCCTTTGGATACTAACTTTCCGGAAACAGATATAATGTGTTGGTAGCTGCATCATAACGATAACATTGCTGTATGGTGGTAAAGTTCTGCATCTGCGACTGCATATTCCCTATCTGGGCAGTTAAATCCTGCATCTTATTTTTAATTTCTGCATCTGCACTTTCAAGGGCTGCTATCTTATCGTATAGATTGGTAATATCCACATTTATTTTTGCCATCTGCTCACTTATGTCTGCCATTTGTTCCTGTATCTGGGGAATGGTTTCCGTCTGCATAACATTCACAACATCCGTTAAATCATACAACTGGTTCTGCGTTTTTTCTAACTTTGCAACCAGCTTGGTAATATCTTCGGTAATGTTATTGATCTGACTTTGCAGACCTTCTTTCTCTTTGCTCTGTTCTGTTTTCACACTTTTCAGGGTTTCCTGAATGGCCGCCATGGAGGTCAGCAATTCCTGTATTTTACCCTCCATAGTCTGAATAGTAGTCAGATATTGCTCCTTCCTCTTTTCTGCCTCTGCAGCACTAAACATTTCTTCCTGCTGTAAATCCTCCTCCGGTTCTGCCATAATTTCTTCCTGTTTCACTTCAAAGGTTTCCACTTTCATGTCTTCTGCCGAGTCCCCCTCGGAGCCTGTTCCCTTCCGCCAGAGCAGCAGCAGACAAAGTATAATCATCACAAGAACTACAACGCCAAGCATACAGAAAACCATGAAATTACCGTCTTTTCCCGGCTTGCTTTTCTTTTCATTGATAAAATCCGACAAACGTGTCATAAATTCTTCCATATTACCTCTCCTTTTCCGCGCATAAGTTACGCATTCATTTAATTTCTTCTCTTATCCCAGAGATTCTTACTGCATTACACTTGAATTACCGGCGATTCGCCTGATTACATTGTCATAAAATGTCGAGAGTATCGAATTCGATTCGATAACATTGATTACTTCAAAAGATTGTAAAAACACGATATCAGACTCATGTTATAAATGCAATATCGGAAATTTGTACAAAGTTTTTCACAAAAAAATCGGAAAACACCATTTTTGATGATGTTTCCCGACTTTTTACCTGTCAAAACATTCTCTGTTTTACCATGTCAAAATTTCGTAACCGTCTTCCGTTACTGCAACCGTTACTTCCCACTGTGCAGATGGCAGTCCATCTTCTGTGAAAACAATCCAATCTGTTTCTTCGTCGATGTAGATATCTGCCTTGCCCATATTTACCATCGGTTCAATTGTAAATACCATCCCCGGTACCATAAGCATTTCGGTACCCTTACGGGTAACATAACTGACAAAAGGTTCTTCATGAAATTCCAGTCCTACCCCATGACCGCCAATCTCACGCACAATCGAATAGCCATTTGCCTTTGCATGGTCATTAAT
>CAYVUF010000007.1:0-22632 GCA_964454605.1 uncultured Bacteroides sp. | reverse complement strand
GGATGCATTGAAGAAGGAGCCAAATTATACTGCAGATAAAACAGCAGATGAGCTTTATGAGAAACTCTATGGTCCGGAAACTGCAAAGGTAGACGATGAAGGGAATGCTGTTACAGACAAAGATGGAAAACCGGTCATGGAAAGAGTCGGTGGCCTGAAAAAAGAACTGGATGATGCCAAGGCTGCTTTAGAAGCGGCACAAAAGGCTGGCGATGAAGATGCTATTACAGCAGCACAGACTGCATTGACAGAGAAGCAGGCAGAGTTCAATGAAGTTAATGGACAGTACAGCATTGTAAAGGCCAGTGAAAGTTATCAGGCTGCAATTGACAAAAACAATGCTGCCATTGCAGAAAACAAAGATTATTATACAGTTGATGCAGATAATAAAGTCGCAGGTACGGCGGCGTTGGAAACACAGATTAGAACAGAGTTTGATGCGAAGGTTGCTACTGCAGTAGACATTATAAGCGATCCTAATGCATATAAAGCGTGTGAAGGAGCAACGAAAGTTACAGGACAGAATGCAATTATTTCATTAAATGATGCAGTGTTTGAATCAAGTACGAATACATTTGAAGTGAATGGTCTGACGATTACTGCATTAACGGAAACATCAGAAACCATTACGCTGACGACAGGTGAAGATACAGATGGAATCTATGATATGATTAAGAATTTCTTCACAGAGTACAATAAGCTGATTAATGAAATGGACTCTTTATATAATGCTGATTCAGCGAAGGGATATGACCCATTATTGTCGGAAGAAAAGGCTGAGATGTCAGATTCTGAAATCGAAGAGTGGGAGAAAAAAATCAAAGGTTCCCTGCTTAGACGTGACCAAACACTGGATTCTGTTTCAAGTGCTATGAAGAATGTATTTCTGAAAGGTGTAACCGTAAATGGAAAGACTATGTATTTATCTGATTTTGGCATCAATACATTAGGTTATTTCAAGTCGGCAGATAATGAGAAAAATGCATATCATATTGATGGTGATGAGGATGATGCAAACGTTAAAGATAAAGACAACGTTTTAAAAGCTATGATTGCATCTGATCCAGATACTGTTACATCCTTCTTTTCTGCTTTGTCCAAGAATCTGTATGACGAACTGACAGAACAGATGTCAACCAGTTCGATGAGCAGTGCATTCACTGTTTATAATGACAAAGAGATGAAAGAAGAATATGATGATTATACGGAGAAGATTAAGAAGCAGGAAGAGAAAGTCAATGCTTTGATGGATAAGTGGTATGCTAAATTTTCTTCGATGGAAACAGCATTGTCCAAGCTGGAAGCAAAGAACAGTGCAGTTTCAAGTATGTTTGGTGGTTGATAAAATAAGAAATGATTAGTAAGAATGTCCCGTATGGGGCATTCTTATTATGGCAAAATGAAAATCAGGAGGAGAAGTAACGATGCCAATACAAAATCCATATGAACAGTATACCAAAAACAAAATATTAACTGCCTCACCAGCAGAAGTTACATTGATGTTGTATGAAGGAGCTATTAAATTCTGCAACATTGCAATTATGGCCATTGAACAGAATGATATGGAGAAGGCTCACAATAATATTCTTAAGACACAGCGTATTATAGAAGAATTTCGTAATACATTAGACCATAAATATCCGGTATGGGAGGATTTTGACAGAGTATACGTTTATGTGCTTAGAAGATTGTTTGAAGCAAACATCAAGAAAGATAAAGAAATTCTGGAGGAAGTAAATACGCATCTTCGCAGTATGCGTGATACGTGGAAAGAAGTCATGAAGAAAGCGCATAAAGGCTGATATTCTGGATGGAATAAGTTAGCGACGGCTTTGCGGAAAGGCATGGTTATTTTTTATGGAACAGAATTGTGTACAGATACTGGCACAGAGTCTTGAAAAAAAGAGCAAGGTTCTGGATGATATAATCGAACAGAATAATTTGCAGGAAATGATATTGAAGCAGACTCAATTTGACATGGATGCTTTTGAGAAAAGTGTTGATGAACAAAATCGTCTGATAGCGGAACTGGATAAGTTGGACAGTGGTTTTGAAATCGTGTATGAGAGAACGCGTGAGGAAATGTTGGTTAATAAACTAAAATACAGCAAGGAAATAGCCTTGATGCAGAAGCTGATTCAGACAATTACAGATAAGATTGTAACGATAAATGCAGGCAATTTGCGAAACAAACGAATGGCGGAGAATCAGTTTCGGAAGGAAAGACAGGCCATTCAGCAGAATGTTTCCAAATCGAAAGTGGCGAGAGATTACTATAATAGTATGAATAAACTAAATTGTATTGCGCCGCAGTTTTATGATAGTAAGAAGTAATATAAAACGAATAAGAAGCGCCTGCCGCGTAGAAATATGGATAAAATGAGTTAGAGATGGAGGTAAACATGGCTTACCTCCATCTTCGTTATTTCGTTTATGATAATTCTAAAAAAACACTTGTATTTTCATGCCAACAATGCTACAATTTTACAAAAGCATATTTTCATATTAGGCGTGGTCAGTAAGGGACTTCACGTTTTCAAAAAATCAAAGTAAATCTTATTCAAATATTCACGAAAATTCATGCTTTTAAAATCCATTTATGAAGAAGAAAGCAGGAAACGTGAACACCATCATTCCTGCTTGCCAAAGGAGGAAACTATGGAAGGAAACAGAGAGTACAAAAGTGATGTATTTAGTATGCTTATGGCAGATGCTGAGAATGCATTGGCACTGTATAATGCAGTGAACGGTTCGAATTATACGGATTCGGATGCAGTGGAGATGTGCAGACTGGATGGAGGGATTTCTCTTTCTGTACGGAATGATGCCGCTTTTATTCTGGATATGCGGTTAAGCCTGTATGAACACCAGTCAACGGTATGCCCCAACATGCCGCTTAGAAGTTACATTTATTTAGCACATATTTTGGAGAAAATGATAAAGGGACATAATATTTTTGGAAGGTCCTTAGTGAAAATTCCGACACCGAAATTTGCTATTTTTTATAATGGAGCGGAGGAACAGCCAGAACGCTATGAAATGAAATTATCGGATGCGTTTTTGTGTCCTGTTGAAGAACCGGAACTGGAACTGAAATGTACAGTCTATAATATCAATTATGGAAAGAACCAAGAATTATTGGAACGGTGTATGGTATTAAAAGAATATATGATTTTTGTGGACTATGTAAGAGAGTTTCTGAAAGAATTTGGGCAGGAAAGACTGGAGCATGCCATAGAGGTTGCAATAGACAGATGTATTAAAGAAAACGTATTGCACGATTTTCTGATAGAACATCGAACGGAGGTAGTCAAAGTGATAAGTTTGGATTACACTTTTGAAAGACAGTTGGAACTGGAAAGAGAAGAAAGATTGGAAGAAGGTTTTCGGGAAGGTGTCAAAGCGGGAATCGAAGAAGGAATACAGCAAGGAATACAGCAAGGAATACAGCAAGGAATGGAGCAAGGAATACAACAAGGAATACAACAAGGAATACAACAGGGGCATATGCGAAGTCTGATTCAGCAAACATATCGTAAAATGCAGAAACAGATGTCTGTGGATGATATAGCAGATGCTTTGGAAGAGGAGAAAGAGGTTATTCAAAAAATTTGCAAGGCGGTAGAAGCGGTGCAGACAGAGGATGTGGATACCATATACCAGCGGGTGCAGATGGAAATATAGTGTTTTTAGAAGTATAGATGAAGCACCAAATAAATTTGAATAAATTTTTTCCAAAATGCTATAAAGTTAATTGGAAAAGCTCCGATATATAATACAAGTAAAGTAAATAACTTACTTAAAGAAATAGTAATGTGACTGGGAGTAGCGTACGAACTAACAGAATCATTACAGACAAAAAAGAAGGCGGCAAGGAAGCCGCATTAAATTCAAGGAGGAATATATTATGGTAGTACAGCACAATTTACAGGCAATGAACTCTAACAGAATGCTCAACATTACAACTTCTGCTCAGGCTAAGTCTACAGAGAAGTTATCATCTGGTTATAAGATTAACCGCGCAGCTGATGATGCAGCAGGTTTATCTATTTCCGAAAAAATGAGAAGACAGATCAGAGGTCTTACACAGGCATCTGCTAACGCTCAGGATGGTATCAGCGTTGTTCAGACAGCTGAAGGTGCATTGAACGAAGTTCAGGATATGTTACAGAGAATGAACGAACTTGCTGTTAAAGGTGAGAACGGAACATTAACATCTACAGACCGTAGCTATATCCAGGCTGAAGTTAAACAACTTATGTCTGAAATCGACCGTGTACAGTCTACAACAACATTCAATGAGCAGAAACTGTTAGATGGTTCTTTCTCTAACAAAGGTCTTCAGGTTGGTGCAGAATCTGGACAGCACATCGGCGTAACAATCAAGAACATGAACACAAATGAATTGATTGCTAATGCAGTTTATAAGGAGACTACATTTGGAACAGCTAATATTGAGTCTGATACTGATGGAAGTGATGTAAAAGTAGGTAAGTATAAAGAGGGTAACGATAACGTACTTACTGCTGATATGTTGGCTAAGTTCTATACAACAAAATTCTCAGCAGATGATATTGTTGATACAGAGGTTCAGGATGCTTTGCAGGGTACACAGTTAACAACAGATGTTGGCTTGGAGGATGCTCCTACAGCTGCTGATTTTGCAGCATTGAATGCATTTGCTAAGAGTGCTATTCAGGATGTTTCTAAACAGCGTTCTGACCTGGGTGCTATTCAGAACAGACTTGAGCACACAATCAACAACTTGGATAACATTGTTGAGAATACAACATCTGCTGAATCCGAAATTCGTGATACAGATATTGCAACAGAGATGGTTAAATACTCTAACAACAATATCTTACAGCAGGCTGGTACATCTATGTTATCTCAGGCTAATCAGGCTAACCAGTTGGCACTGTCCTTACTTGGCTAATTCTGATAAGTCAGAAATTATTGTAAAGCTACCGAGAGGATTGGCGAAAGCCAATCCTCTTTTTTTGAAAATAATGTTGTTTGATGAATAAAACGTTGATTTTGCAGTTTGTTGGAATAAGGATAGAATGGCGAAAGTGAGAGTATTTCGATGAGAGAAATGGTAAGCATTATTGTACCGACTTATAATAGAGAAAAACAGATTTTAAGAGCAGTGGAAAGTATTTTGAATCAGTCATATCAAGATTTCGAACTCATAATTGTGGATGATGGTTCGAAAGATAATACAGAAGCGGTGATTCAGGAGATTGATGATACAAGAATACGATACATTAAATTAAGTGAAAATCAAGGCGTGGCTCATGCTCGAAATGTAGGAATACAGGAGGCAAAGTATGAGTATATTGCATTTCTTGATAGTGATGACGAGTGGCTGCCGGAGAAACTGGAACTTCAAATGAGAAAAATGTGCGCTTCTTCGAAGAAAACAGGTCTCGTGTTCTGTCGAATGAGTGGTAAAAATAGAAATAGTGAAGATAGATTTGTATGCCCGCCAGAGAATTATAAAAAAGAAATATTGGAAGGCAGTATATTTTATCCATTGTTGATGCAGAATGTTATAGGAACACCAGCAATGTTAGTACGCAAAAAGTGTTTGGAAGAGGTAGGTGGATTTAAGGAAGCATTGCAATGTCTGGAAGATTGGGAATTGATTTTACGCATTGCTGATAAATGGCAGATTGGATTTGTAGACAAAATTCTGGTGGAAGTACACCAATCAGACGGAAGTGTGTCAACCAATATGGGTGGCTTTCTGGTTGCCAGATGTTATATGGTTTCTCTGTATCGCAAGGAAATGAGCGAAGCAGGCATACTGGAGCAAGTGAAGTCAGATATTCTTGCTGTTGCAGAAAAATGTGATTTACGGGCGGAGGTAGCAGAGTTGTTAACAAGGGATATACAGTTGTAAGTACATACCTTAAAATATATGCCTGCCGGATACTAATGTAATGTATCCAGCAGGTTTTCTGCTCGTTGTTTCCATGTGTGTTTTGCAGCAACTTCCTGATATGCCTGTATTCGTATTTCTTCGGCAAGTGCAGTATCAGAAAGCAGAGTGTGTATGATTTCCGGCAGTGTATTGAGTGCATTTAAGGGGTAGTAAACAATCTGCTTCCTATTCGTCAGATGTTCCAACAGGTATTCACTGCTGTCTGTTAAGGCAATGGCACCTTGCAGGATGGCTTCATAAATCCGTTCACTGGTTCCTGCTTTAAACCATGCCATATGATTTAAGACGATTTTAGTATCTTCCATCAAAGCAATTCCATCTTCTGGAGAAATCAATCCCTGATAATGAAAATTTGGATGATGAAAAATTTCCAGTGTATCCCAACCATTGCCATAAACAGTAACAGGAATATCATTTTGTATAAGGATTTCCATTATGTTCCTTCGGAAAATAGAAGTTGTATTGACATCCACAAAACGGTGCTTCTGAATAAAATCTTTTAATTCGCCATCAGAAAGAAATTGTTGATTAGCGGCAAGACAGTCCTCCACAGCCTGCTCAAAGGTTTTATAGGGATGATGGAGTAATTCTTTTTCTAACTGATAATCAAATGCATCGTAAATGAAGTCGGTATGATACTTATAACTGCCAATAAACAATACGTCAATCGAGCGTTCATTGTATGGTTTCAAATCCTTGAAATTTTTGATACATTCTCCAGCAGTTGGCAGAAAAAGAGTATTTTTTACGGTTGGGTAGAAACGTTTGACATAGTCTGTGTGATAGGAATCAGCACAGGCAACTATGCCATAAGCAGGAGCAGTATCTAAGGTATCAAAGTAATACATTGGATGGTCTACAAGAATATTATAGCATGGGACTTTCCAGGTATCCCATAGACTATCTCCGGATTGCAGCCGCATTTGAAAACAGGAATTGTTAAAAACAATGGCGGCATCCAGACCTTCTTTCTGATAAAGAAATAGGTTTTCCATACTTTGTTCAAAATGTTGTTTGTCAAAAAGCAAAACAGAGTGTCCAAGTGCCTGTAATGCTTCTGCATATTGCCTTGCAATATAGTCAAGAATCGGAATGCCGGAACCGATAAAAAGTACAATTCTTTTCAGGGACGACAGATGGTCCAGAAAGTGTTGATATTCTGCAGCAAGTTCGGTTTGTTCAAGCATTTGAAGGACACAGATGGTATTATATAAAGTTGTTTTATCCGTTTCCTGAATAGAAAGTGCTTCATCTAGATAAGACAAGGCAGTTAGGGGATTCTGGGCGTTGGCATAGACAACAGCCAGTTGATTTAACAGTACTAAAGGGTTTTCTGTAAATTGTTTAAAATTCTGCAGTATATAGATGATTGCCTTATGAGATATCCGACAATCTGTCAGATACTGCAATTCTTTTTCTTCTACGTCGTCATTCTGGATTTTATCAAGAATGCGGACTATCAGGCGAATATGCTGAAGCAGAATATCTAAGTCGCTCGAAAAAGAAAGTAGGGAGGGAAGGTTGGCTTCCTGTTCGATACGACAGATATTTAGAATGTGCTCTGTCATTTTCAAGTCCTGGTTGAAGTCAGACATTCCAAGCAATAAATCTGGCCGTTTCTTCAAAGTATTACACAAATGTTCATAGGCACCAGAGATATCTTTTTGTGATATGTCATATCGGAGTATCTTTTTGAGTGCAACTGTTTCTGCTTTTTCCTGACTGAGTCCGAAGGGAGTTTCATAATAGGAAAGATTATTTTGCTTTATCCAGACGATAAGAAGTTGTTCGGATAAAAAGCCGAAAACTCGCATATGATAATCGTCATAGCCACTTACATCAATTCGTTTCTCTAATGCAAAAAAAATGGAAAAAAGCCATTCGCAGTAAGCACAAAAGAGTTTTTTTGGTGCTACGAAAAGATTCCCTACATAGCAGTGATTATCAGCAAGCACTGCTTGGAAAGTTCCATAATAGTCAGGATACAATTCTTTGATTACATTTCCAGTTTCCTCTAAATTATGGATGTCGTGGGAACGAGCATAGATTGCCTTGTAGTTGTAAGGGCCTAAACGCGATTGTGAAATCATGACATCATAGTTAGACAAAATATTCATATATTCAGATTCGTTCATTAAAGAGCCAGCTTCGTTCAGAAAAAAGCGCCGGTAGTGGCATAAACCCAGAAAATCGGCATTTGCATTATTTTTCCAAATCCAATATAATCCGGTCAGTTCACTGTAATATTTATTTTTGTCAGAAATATTGTCCCCGGTATCATCACGAAGATAACCATAATCAGGATGAGTAGAAGCACCGACTTGCAGAGGAATGTAAATCGGATTTTCCGGCGGTGTGAATGGTACATGGGTTATGGTAAAAATGGAAATAGACATGATGCAAACCTTTCGTATAATATAATTATATTTTACTTTTATAGTTGATTCTATTATACTGGAAATGGAGAAAAAATACGATATAAATGTAGAAAAATGTAAATTGGAGAATGTAAGGAAATGAAAATTTTATATGTGTATGGAATGGCGAAAACAAAGGATATTGTGTATACTTTACGAAAAATGGGGTATGAGGTAGAAGAGTATCCTAAGATACAAGAAAATTCTGTTTTGAATGATGAAAAAATAGAAGAACTTTCCAGATATATTATAAAGCACCATATTACACATCTTATGTCAATTCACTTAATTTATAATCTTTCGATGGCAGCACTACAAACAGGGATAAAATATGTTTCTATTATCTGGGATGCACCTTACATTAAAATATACACACCTTTTGGTAAATTACCATGTTGTTGGTTTTCTATATTTGACAGATTGGATTGTGAGAGATTTCAAAAGGCAGGAATTACGCATGTTTTGTATCAGAAATTAGCTGTCAATAAGGATGATGTGATTAAATGGAATCGTAGTATTGAGAAAAGACGAGCAGGGAGATATATGAATGATGTATGTTTTGTAGGTCGATTATATGAAGATAATTTATATGATAAATATATAAATTGTCTTCCAGATAATATGCGGTCATATTTTGAAAGTATATTTGAAGAAGCAGCATTTCGATGGGATGGTGTGAATCGCATTTATGGTAAAACTGGGGATGAAATTTTAAAGTATATTAAGTTGTTCAACCCAACCTTTAAGGTTGAAAATAGATTAGATATAAGCGATACAGAGTATTTTGAAGTGTTATATTTGGTTCGTAAAATAGCGAATATTGAAAGAATAGTCATTTTGAGTACCTTGTCGGAAATATTCTCAATCACTTTATATACCAATAGTGAAGTGGATAAAACAAAGTTGGGGAGGGTAAACATTATGCCTCCAGTTGAACCGGGAGAGGCAGCTTCTTATGTGTATGCCGGAAGCAAAATTAACTTGAATATTTCTTTAAAAGGCATTGAAGGAGGTACACCGCAGCGAATTATGGATGTTATGGGTGCAGGTGGATTTATGTTAACAAATTACTGCGAGGAAACAGCAGAACTCTTTCAAGAAGATGAAGAGATTGTTATGTTCAAAACACCAGAGGAATTGGTGGAAAAAATAGATTATTATTTGAAGCATGATAAAGAACGAGAAGCAATTGCGAAAGCTGGGCAGAAAAAAGTACTTTCCTGTTATACCTATGAACAGAAATTGGCAGAGCTTTTAGAATGGGTTGAGGGAGAAGAAGCATGAGGAAAGCATCATGGTAGTAAACCAGATATTAGATAAATTTATACCTACCAGGAAATGAGGTTATATATGCAGGAACAGCAGATAAGCAGTGGAGTGAATCGTTTGCTGCAGGAAAAGAAATATGATGACATTAAGACTTTTTTATTAGCACAAAAAGAAGTAGTGGAGAAGAACAATGATTTAGCTACCGTATGCTATTTGTGTACAGTTTACGAGAAAGAAAAGGAAGCAGGACAGCCAACGATTTTTTCAAAAGTATCAGATGTGGAAGAGTTGTTGGAACGGTATACCATCTTAAAATTTTATCTGCGCAGAATGGATTTTGATGTTATAGATTCTCTGGATGAGTTTTATCAATTCCTTTCACAGAAACAGGTTTCTTCTTATGAATTATTGACGGTTATTGATTTTAGTGTGGTACACAAAGAGAAAGTGCTTCAAACGATTCAAAAGGGCAAGGCTGCAGATAAAGTGTCTGATAGCATTAAGCAGAATGTGATGCCAGAAGAGCAAATACCGGAAAAAGGTATCTGTTTCATCCTTTGTACAAATGACTGTTTCTATGCAGAGGAATGTATTTATTATATCAATCACTTGCAGGTACCGGAGGGATATTGGATTGATGTTTTAACCGTAGAAGAAGCAGAGTCTATGACTTCTGGCTACAATGAAGCAATGGAATATTCAAAAGCAAAATATAAGGTTTATCTGCATCAGGATACGTTTCTGATAAATGCGGATTTTTTGCATGATATCTTAAAGATTTTTCAACAGAATGAACAAATAGGAATGATAGGTGTGATAGGTGCTCCCAGCATTCCAACGAATGGTATCATGTGGGATGAGAAGCGTTATGGCATGATTTATGAACAGCATATTTATGAAACAGTTATGTTATCCAATCCATGTGAGAGAGTAGTAGAGGAAGTAGAGGCTATTGATGGCTTATTGATGATAACGCAATATGATGTCAAATGGCGCAGTGATTTGTTTGATAAATGGGATTTCTATGATTGCTCGCAAAGTATGGAATTTAGAAGAGCAGGATATCAGGTGGTTGTGCCCAAGATGGAGAAACCATGGTGCGTACATGATTGTGGATTTTTGAATTTATCCGGTTATGATTCAGAACGGGAAAAATTTATTTCGGAATATTTATCTGCATGTGACAGCTAGAATCGTACAAAATTTGACAGGAGTACAGGAAGATGAATACAGATACAATGGTAAGTGTTGTGATACCAACCTATAATAGAAAACATACGCTGAAAAGATGTATCGATAGTGTACTGAAACAGACCTATCGGAATTTTGAAATTATTTTGGTGGATGATGCTTCTACGGATGGAACAGATGAATATGTTATGGAAGAATATGGTGACATCACAGACATCAATATTGTTTACGTGAAAAATGATGTTAATATGGGACCGGCAGCCTGTCGGAATATTGGTGTTTCTTATGCGAATGGAGAGTATATTGCTTTTCATGACAGTGATGACGAATGGTATTCCCATAAACTGGAGAGGCAGATGCAGCATTTTTTAAATTGTACGCAGGAAGTAGGAGCTGTTTATTGTTCGTTTTATATGAATGGGCAAAATTCAGTAGTATATCCTCCAACAGAGGTTGATTCCATACATAAGTCAGGTTATGTATTTCATATGTTGCTTATTAATCCTTTGATAGGAATGATTACTTTAGTTGTTAGAAAAAGTGTTTTGTTGGAATTAGGTGGTTTTAATGAGCGGCTGAATGCTTTAGAAGATTATGAATTGACGATAAGAATTGCGCAGAAGTATGATATTTTTATGGTTGATGAACCGTTGGCGGTTGCGTATGAATCTGCTAATAGTGTTGGTAAGAGAGAGAAGGAAAAAATTATTACGCAGATTTTGATTATGGAACAGTATCGTCAGAATCTGGCTGTGGCAGGTTTGAAGAAGCGGAAATTTGATTATGTATACAAAGAAGCACAGGATTATCAACTGGAAGAATTTTTCTGTAATTGTGTAAAACAGTTTTCTAGGGATGAAGATTATTTGGCATATGCTCAGGAAAAATGGGAGAAGCTGTATCCTTCCAGTCATCCGGAGCAGATTGCTACCAAAGATATTTCGGGAATCTCGATGTGTACAGGTTGTATGGCTTGTTATAATGCCTGCCCTGTTCATGCAATATCACAGGGACTGGATGAGGAAGGCTTTTTAGTACCAGTAATCGACAGGGCAAAATGTATTCAGTGCGGTCGTTGTAAAGAGGTGTGCCCGGTATGTAATGAAACGAAAGGGCTTGCTTTGCCAGAGGAATGTTATGCAGTTATGGGTAGCACTGAAATCAGAAAAGATAGTTCTTCTGGCGGTGTCTTTCGGATACTGGCAGATAAGGTGTTGGCAGAGGCTGGTTATGTATGCGGTGCAGTCTGGGGGGATAATTGGCAGGTTGAGCATATTGTTTCTAAGGAAAAAGAGGATATCGAACGGATGATGTCTTCAAAGTACGTGCAAAGCAATATGGGTGAGTGCTATGCACAAATTAAGATGCTTTTGGAAGAAGGCAGAAAGGTTCTTTTTACCGGCTGCAGTTGTCAGGCAGCAGGTCTGAAACGATTTTTACAGAAAGAATATGATAACTTGTTAGTAGTGGATGTAGTCTGTCATGGAGTGCCATCCCAGCAGGTTTTTGATGCCAGTCTTGCGGATAAGGAGCATATTACAGAAATATCGTTCCGTAAGAAAAAAGTATTCGGATGGTCCACTGGAATCTATACTGTGTATGACGATGGACGAGAAACGATAGAAAGAAAGCAGAATCCTTATATGTTTGGTTTCCTGGGAAATTGGACCATGCGAAATTCCTGTTATGATTGTCAATTTAAAAATAAGAAATACTCCGACTTGAGTTTAGGTGATTTCTGGGGAATCAACAGAGTTTATCAGTTTGATGATGGAATGGGTACCTCTTTTGTGACCTTGAATACAACGAAGGGGGCTGTCTTTTTTAAGGAGCTTTTACACCAGTTTGCGAAAATTGTGGGTTTGCCGACAGAAGCGGCAGAGAAAAATAATCCTTGCATCAGTAGTTCTTCTTTGAAACCAGTCAGCAGAGATTTGTTTTTTGAGGAATGGAAGAAGAGTAAGAAAAATAATTTATCGGAAGTAATGCAGGCGGTCAGAACGAAATTGCATTTTGACATAGCACTTGTTTATATGTGGGGCATCAATTATGGGAATGCCTTAACTAATTATGCTTTGTATACTTATTTGGAATCACAGGGAAAAAAATTAGTGGTATTGGATAATTACTGTACGTTATCTCCGATAAAACAGTTTAAAACCTTTGCGGAGAAGCATTATCACTTAACTTCCCACTATTTTCCGAATTATGATTACCAGATTCTGAATGAATGCTGTGATAGCTTTGTGGTTGGATCAGACCAGAACTGGAATTATAAATATGCCAAGTATTATGAGTATTATAATTACTTTATGCTGGATTTTGTAGAAGACCAGAAAAAGAAGCTGTCTTTTGGTACATCTTTTGGAAATGTGGAAGCGGCACCGCCGGAGAATATCGGCAAGATACTTTTTCCTAGGTTTCAGGCAATTTCTGTCAGAGAAGAGTTTGGAGTGGGATTGTGTCATGAGAGATATGATGTTGAGGCAGAATGGGTTTTAGACCCCGTCTTTTTATTGGAAAAGAAGGATTATGCAAAGTTGATTGCACATACGGTTTTGGAAGAGCAGGAACCATATATTGCAGTCTATTTCTTGAATCCAACCGTAGAAAAACGTAATTTATGTTTGGAAATACAGAAAAAACTGGGCGGCATCAAAATAGTAAATATGATGGATGCCAATTTGAGGGAAGTGGATTTCTATTTAAAACTGTTGGAATATGATAATATCAAGGTTGACCTTACAGTAGAACAATGGCTTGCCTATTTCTATCATGCAGACTATGTCATTACGGATTCTTATCATGGAACCTGTTTTTCTATGATATTTGAAAAGAATTTCACAACCGTTAAAAACCGGGAATCTGCGCGTTTTGATACGTTTGCTTTGTTTGAAGAGGTGCAAACAAGAATCTTTGAAAATGAAGATGTTTATGATGCAGAAGAATTGATAAAAGAGATAGACTACTCAAAAGTGAACGAACAACTGGCAGTCTGGAAAGAAAAATCCCGAGCGTTTCTTCGGAAAAATATTTTAATGTGACAGGAAAATGCTTGCGCGTAGTATTTGCGTTCTTATTTTTAGAAGGCAGACGTTTATAAGTCGTGAGCGATAGAAAGGACAAGAACGTGAGATTACTTCTATATGCATGGAATGCCAATAATGAACAGATTTTGGCGGATAACTTAATAAAACTGGGAGTTGAGATTGTCTGGTTTCGGAAGGAATGTAAGCATTATACCAGGGATATGGAACTGGCAATGGAAATGATACAGGTGATTCGTGCAGAGGGGGCAGAGGGCGTTATATCCTTCAATTATTTTCCAATCATTTCTATGATTTGCAATACCTGCCAGATTCCCTATTATGCATGGGTATATGACTGCCCACATTTTACATTGTATGCGAAACAGATTATGCTGCCCTGCAATCATATCGGGATTTTTG
The DNA here is from genome assembly GCA_964454605.1 of uncultured Bacteroides sp. Taxonomy (GTDB): domain Bacteria; phylum Bacillota; class Clostridia; order Lachnospirales; family Lachnospiraceae; genus UBA3282. The sequence continues at coordinate 8,359 of CAYVUF010000007.1, read as the reverse complement.
ACAAAGATATAACAGAGCATTTGCGGGCATATGGTGTACAGACCGTTTATCATGTGCCGCTTGCAGCCGATACAGAGTATTTTACTTCTGCGATTCAAGGAACGACACAAGCAGAGCAGACAAAGTACGATTGTGACATTTCTTTTGTGGGTTCTTTGTATACAGATGAACATAATTATTATGATGCAATGATTTCTGAGATTTCGGGGCAGAATCAAGAGGCAATTCCATGGCAGGAAGAAATGAACCAATTGATTGTCAGACAATGTTTTGCTTATCAGGAAGATTATTTGCAGTCAGCAATAGTGCAGGGGACTGTTTCTGTATCTGAGATGCAGGATTATATGGAGAAACAAGGTTTGCTGCTTGGTGAGGATTATTTTGCATCACCGGAGGAAATTCTGAAAGCAGCAGTTTTAGAGAAAAAGGTAACCGTAGAAGAACGCAGGATTTTCTTGGAAAAAATTGGGGAAATGGTGAAAGACAATCCGACTGTCCGTTTTCGCTTTTATACCGGTTCGGATACGAAGAACTTGCCATTGCTGCAACCGTATAATCGGGGCAGAGTGGATTATCAGACACAGATGCCGCTTGTTTTTTCCAGAAGTAAAATCAATCTGAATCTTTCTCTTCGTTCCATTCATTCTGGGATTCCATTAAGGGTACTGGATATTATGGCATGCGGTGGATTTGTGCTGACGAACTGGCAACCGGAAATAGAAGAATATTTTGTGGAAAATGAGGAAATCGTTCTCTTCCATAATCTGGAGGAGGGGATGGAGAAAATCAGATATTATCTGCAGCATGAAGAAGAGCGGCAACAGATTGCCAAGAACGGTCAGAAAAAAGTACAGGAAGTGTTTTCTTATCAGACCGGTCTGGCAGCTTTGTTTTAGTCTAATCAAAAATGAGATGAGTAGTGACAACAAGAAAGAGCATCACAATTTGCCTATTATGAGAAGATGGTTTAATGTTTAAATGTTTTTTTGTGTCAATTCTTCTATTTTGGCAAGTGCCATAGGAAAGTCGCCGCAGTTGCGATAGTGTGTCAATGCGGCAGGGATATCGCCCATCATTTCGTTGATGAGTCCCATGTTATAATAGCAGATGAAAGAATTGGTTCCATTTTCTCTTGCCACAGGACAGTGCACTGCTTTTACAAATTCCATCATGGCTTTCATATATTGTCCATTTGCCATATAAATGCGTCCCATCATACAGAGAAAATCAGCAGTGGTGGCAAAGGCATCATATACCCCTTCTAATTGAAGGGCTTCGGATTCTTTTCCGATATGCAATAAAGCATTGGCATAGGCAATTATCATCATTTGTACCCATTCGTCATCGGGATTGACATCATATTCCAAGGCTTTCTGGTAATACTGATAAGAATTTTCATAATCATAAATTAAATTGTAGGATTGTCCTATTTGGAAATAGAGGTATGGATTTTGCTTGTCTTTTTCCAACTCCTGAAAAAGGAGAGCATTGTTCCGTTCTACTTTCTGTCTTAATTCGGCAATCGTTCCACTGTAACCAATATGGTCCACTTGAATAGGAAGGGGATAACTTTCATAGCGCAGTCCCATATGCCTGTGCATTATTTGTTCGTGTACAGGGGAATCAAAATAATATAATTTTTTCGGGAAAAAGCGTTCCAACCAATATTGGTAAGTGGTATCAATCTGGTTCGAAAGATAATGGTCACTCATTCTAATCTGACCAACTCCATCCGGATGCTGGCGGATGGTTTCCGTCAATTCTGAAAGGTCTAGATTTGTGATGATTTCATCGCAGTCCAATATCAGAATATAGTCATTGGAAGCATGAGATATGGAAAAATTTCTTGCTGCACTGAAATTATTACACCATGTATAATCAAGCACTTTATCAGCGTATTTGCAGGCAATTTCTTTGGTTTTATCTGTAGAACCAGTGTCGGCTACAATGATTTCAAAAGGATACTGCCTGACAGCAGCAAGGCATTTCTCAATATGCTTTTCTTCGTTTTTTGCAATAATACAGACGGAAATGGAATAGGACATAGGAACCTCGATTCATTTGTTATTTTAACTATTTCTTAAGTAAGCATTTCTCGGATTCTGTGCCGGAACGTGTGAGCAGCAGCGATTTTGTCGTGACCGTTTCGGGCAATTTCTTCGCGCTCCTGTTCATGCAGCAGATAGTAATCAATTTTAGCAAGTAGGTCGTTTTGACTTTCATAATATACAAAATCTGTACCAGGTACGAAGTCATCCAGAAAATCAGCCTGATAATTCGTTAACAGGAAACCACCGCTTCCCATAATATCAAAAGCCCGGAGTGGAATCCCGCTTTTAATGCTGCGTAAGGATATATTCAGATTGATTTTGCTCTGCCTGAACACAAGAGGCATCTGATTATAATAATCAACCGTACCATGATTGGTAAGATTCGGCATGTTAAAAGTCTGATTAGGAGTAAACAGGTCAAACGAAAAATGTTGTGTTATGGCATGAATCAGCTCATACCGCTCTAAACTGGTTATTTTCCGGTTGATGACATACTGGGCATAAAGGAACTCCCTGCTTTCGACACCATCTGGATTTGGGTCCATAGGCAGAGCCTTGTATAAGTCATCCATAACAGGTGCCAAAGATTCTTGAATAAAGTTATAACCTTGTATTTTCATCTGGGCTGACATCAGTGCATCCAGATAGCCTCTGGTATAGTCTGACAGGGTTGTCATTCGGTCAAAAAAATTATGTTCCTCAGTATAGAGAGAACCCACAAAGGACACGTTGTAAAGATAAGGCACCGTATTTTTCGCTACAACGGAATCGGTCAGCTTGTCTAACCGGGCGGTGTTAGCTGCCATAGGCATATAATGTACGGTATGAATTCCGGCATTATGAAATTCCAGATACAATTCCTTATCAAAGACATAAATAGCATTGCAGGGATTTAGGACGGTGTAGGAATATAGTAATACATAGGGACTATCGTAAATCCAAGAAATATACCGGATATTTTCTTTTTTGCATACATTGGAAATAACAGGGAAATAGTTAAAGGAAAAAACCGCATCTGGTACTTCTTTGCGCAGGGAAGAAGTCAGTTCTGCTTCTATTTCTGCATCCTGTCTTGCATCTTTGTTTGAGAAGGGAAAACAGGATACTTGATGCCCCTCGGCAATAAAGGATTCTTTGATATCGTTATTCCCAAAACTTGCCCATTCAATAAATAATATTTTCATATATGACCTCTGCTTATCTTATGATACCAATAGGTAAAATAATTGATGCTTTATTTTATCATACGAATATTTATGTCGCAAGCATTGTAAAAGAAGCCTTGATATCAAAGAAAATGTGAGCAGTTTTTGATGTAGTTTTTTTATGAGAAAAATGCTAGAATGTTATGATTAACGATAAAACGTTTGAAATAAAAATAAAAAATCACTTGCAATTGTCAGGATATAATGCTACAATGTGCACAAAGCATATTTTCCATTAGGCGTGGTCAGGTATTGGGACTTCACGTTTTCAAACAATCATAGTAAATCTTATTCAAATATTCACGAAAATTCATGCTTTTAAATCCATTAATGAAAGAAAAAGCAGGAAACGTGAGAACATATATCCTGCTTGACAAAGGAGGAAAATATGGAAGGAAACAGAGAGTACAAAAGTGATGTGTTTAGTATGCTTATGGCAGATGCTGAGAATGCACTGGCACTTTATAATGCGGTGAATGGTTCGGATTATACAGATGTAAGTGCAGTAGAGATGTGCAGACTGGATGGAGGGATTTCTCTTTCTGTCCGGAATGATGCAGCGTTCATACTGGATATGAGATTGAGTCTGTATGAACACCAGTCAACGGTATGTCCTAATATGCCGCTTAGAAGTTATATTTATCTGGCACACATTTTGGAGAAAATGATTAAAAAGCACAACATATTCGGCAGGTCGTTAGTGAAAATACCAACTCCTAAATTTGCTGTTTTTTATAACGGAGAAGAGAAGCAGCCGGAACGTTATGAAATGAAATTATCGGATGCGTTTTTGAGTCCTGTTGAAGAACCGGAACTGGAACTAAAATGTACAGTCTATAATATCAATTATGGTAAAAATAAGGAATTATTAGACAAGTGCACTGTACTTAAGGAATATATGGTTTTTGTAGATTATGTGCGGGAGTTCTTACGAGAGTTTGAGCAGGAAAGACTGGAGCATGCCATAGAAATGGCAATCGACAGATGTATCAAAGAGAATGTACTGAGGGATTTTCTAATGGAGCACCGTACGGAGGTGGTGAAGGTGATGACTCTGGATTATACGTTTGAAAGGCAATTGGAGCTGGAAAGAGAAGAAAGATTGTTAGAAGGTCTGGAAAAAGGCATGCAAGAAGGTATGCAAAAGGGGCTGGCGGAAGGCGTACAAAAAGGGCGTATGAGAGTATTGATTCAGCAAACTTATAAAAAAGCAGCGAAACATATGACTGCAGAGGAAATAGCGGATGTTTTGGAAGAGGATGAAGAAATCATTCGTAAGATATGTGAGGCAATTGAAATGACAGATTCAGCCGATATCAATGAGGTTTATAAGAAGTTTCAGATACTGGATTCAAAGGAAAAGGATAAACTTGGTAAATAGAAATCAAGTATCATAAAGCAGTAGGAATTGCAGGGAAGTAAAGAACATTGCAGGGAGGCAGTTAGATGAATGTTGCACTTATTTTAGCCGGAGGTACAGATCCAAGATTTCAGATGAATGTGCCGAAACAATTTGTCAATGTATACAATCGGCCTATCATTGTGTACACACTGGAGGCTTTTCAGAAACATAAAGATATAGATGCTATCATGGTAGCTTGTCTGGATGGCTGGCAGGAAATGGTAAAGGCCTATGCAAAGCAGTTTAATATTACCAAATTGAAATGGGTGATTTCGGGTGGACACGATGGTCAGGCATCAGCCAGGCATGGTATTATGGCATTAAAGGATGAATGCAGGGATGATGATATTATTATTGTTCATGATTCTATCAGACCTTTTGTGTCAGAAGAAATTATTTCCGACAGCATCCGCGTATGCAGGCAGCATGGCATGGGGGTAGCAGCAGTCAGAACGATGGATACCATTATGAAAACATCGGATGGAAAAGTTGGCACAGAAAGTATTTCAAGATATGCAATTGTTCGTATTCAGACACCGCAGGCATATCGTATGGATTGCTTGCTGGACATTCATAGAAAAGCAGTTGATGCGGGCATTGTGGGAGAAGTAGATACGAATAGTGTGGCATCGCGTTTGGGTGAAAAAATATTTTTCTCACAAGGTTCTGATTTGAATCTGAAGATTAATACGGTGGAAGATGTAGAGATGTTTAAAGCACTGTATAAAATGCGGAGAGAAGTGCAAAAAGAAGAAGTATAGATGTGTATGCAAGAATAAGAAGAAACGAAAGAATATGGAGAGAACTGTATATGAATATAGCATTATTGCTCGCAGGAGGAAGCGGCACCAGAACAGAGCAGGACGTGCCAAAACAGTTTTTTAATGTGTATGAGAAGCCTATTATTATTTATACACTGGAAGCGTTTCAAAAACATCCTGATATAGATGGTATTATTGTGTCATGTCTGGATGGTTGGCATGAAATATTACGTGCTTATTCCAAAGAGGCTGGTATTACAAAGCTGAAGTGGATTGTTAGCGGTGGAGAAAATGGACAGGCATCGGCAAGAAAGGCATTGCAGGAACTTCAAACTGTATGTGAGGAGAATGATATCATTATCATTCATGATGCGATTCGACCGATGGTTTCGCAGGATATCATTTCAGACTGTATTGTGCAATGCAGGCAGTATGGTTCGGGTCTTGCGGCAATGAGGTGTCAGGAAACCATAGTGGAAACACTGGATGGAATAAAAGGTAATAAAGGCATTAGTCGTAACAATATTATGCGTGTTCAGACACCGCAGGCTTATTTGTATGGCAAAGTATTAGGTGCACATATGAAGGGGATGGAGCAGGGAATTACGAATGCAGTTTATACCAACACGCTTATGCTTGAACTTGGTGAAACACTTTATTTTTCGAAAGGGTCAGAAAAAAATATTAAGATAACGACAATGGAAGATGTAGAAATCTTCAAAGCCTTGTATAAGATGGAGAAAGAGGACTGGGTGAAATAGAAAGTTAAATTGTGTGAAAGTTAAAAGTATAATGGAGATATATTTTGACGTTTAAACTAATATTTTAATATAATTCTTCCGATATATGTTACAGTAATGAAGAGAAGCAAAGGATTGCTGTAATAGTTGCATGGAGGCAAAAGAAGAAGGATGGTAGAACCTGTTGTTGCAATTATTGCGATAGCAGGTTTTTGTGTTTATATCATAAAAAGAGGCACATATTTATGCGCAAATTTCAGAAAAAACAATTACTAGATATTTTTACAAGTTTACATATACTTCATCAGGAAAGCAAAGATGTTTTAAAAAAGAGGGAATATGCAACGGTTCAAACAGCTTTAGCGGATTGTCAGGAGATAGCTGTTCAGATAGGAAACCTAATAGAACAGTTAGAAGGTACAGGGACAGAAGCTGTGTCTTTTTTGGAGCAGTACTGTGAGAAGTTATACCAATTAAGTATACATTTGGAAGAAATCAGTACACAAAAATTTTATAAGAAGTTAGAAGAAAGTTTACTAAAAGCTGAGAATGCGGTTTCACATATTGAGGTAAAGAAAGAAATTGTATTTTTTCCATACAAAGCAAGTATGTGGGACTCGTTAGAAAGCGTGTATCTAACTGTTAAGGAGGACCCTGAATGCGATGTATACTGTGTTCCTATTCCTTATTATGACAGAGATATGAATGGCAATTTGGGACAGATGCATTATGAAGGAAATGAATATCCGGAAAATATAGAGATTGTGAGTTATGAAAGTTATAATCTGGAGGAACGAAGACCGGATGTCATCTATATACACAATCCGTATGATGGCTGGAATACAGTTACTTGTGTGCCGGAACGTTTTTTTGCCAGTAATCTGACTAAGTACACAGAAGAACTGATATACATTCCCTATTTTGTTTTGGATGAAATAGAGCCGGATCATCAGGCGCAAATTGATAAGATAAAGCATTTCTGTTTCTTGCCAGGAGTGATTTATGCACATAGAGTCATTGTTCAGTCAGAAAACATGCGCCAGATATATATTAATGAATATATTAAGGCGGCACAGGCAAATGGGTTGACAGGAGTTCATATTGATAGGAGATATTTGGAAGAAAAAATATTAGGTCTTGGTTCACCAAAATTCGATAAGGTTTTGAATACCCAGAAGAGTGATATTGATATTCCAGAGGAATGGTTGAAAATTATTCAGAAACCAGATGGAAACCTTAAAAAGATAATACTATATAACACAAGTATTGCAGCTTTGCTACAAAATGATGAGAAGATGCTGGAAAAAATGAAGGATGTATTTCAGATTTTCAAAGAGCAACAAGAGAGGGTTACCTTGCTTTGGCGACCACATCCCTTAATTCAGTCAACTATAGAAGCAATGCGCCCGCAACTTTGGGCACATTATAAGGAGATTGTAGAGCAATATAAGAAAGAAGGCTGGGGAATCTATGATGACAGCGCAGATTTGGACAGGGCAATTGTGTTAAGTGATGCTTATTATGGGGATGGAAGCAGCGTGGTGCAGCTGTATCAGAAGACGGGAAAACCAGTGATGGTGCAGAATGTGGAAGTGAACAGAAAGATGCAGGATGTGTCGGTAGTAGCAAAAGGAGCACTAATTAGCGAAAATTGTTATTGGTTACCATCAAGGGAGGTAAATGGTCTTTTTTATGGGGAAAAAGAAAATAACGAAAAAATAACTTGCAAAAAAATGTGTGAATTTGAGGGATTGGAAGAGAAAAAAGATATAAGATGTGTAATTGACACGGAAAGTGAAATTTATTTTTTCCCAGAAGAGGCTTCTGATTTTTGGAAATGGGATAAAGAAAAGGCGATAATGACTAAATCTACTTATGCTAGTTGGAAGTATAAAAGAATTGCAAATGTTGAAAAAGTAGAAAAGAGTCTATGGATAATGCCATGTAAGTTTGATATGCCTATTATTTGTTATAATTATGCAAATGGAATAAGTGAAGAAATAGATTGGTCGTGCATAACACATGAAAATGCAGATGCTAATACAATTACTAGAACGGTTGTATATCAAAATTGCATTTATTTTTGTACGCGTGTACCTGAAAAGATTTTATTGTATAAAATTGATTGTAAAAATAAGATAATAAAATATTTTCTGATTGAAGATATGCTATATGTTAATTGTCTCGCAGTGTATGAAGA
>CAYVUF010000006.1:0-22770 GCA_964454605.1 uncultured Bacteroides sp. | reverse complement strand
CCCATATCCAGCGCAAAAATCTTCTTATCCTTTAATCCCTGTGGAACATCCCCACGTACAATACGCTGGGCAAGTCCTTCCGCTACTGCAGTCTTGCCAACACCCGGTTCTCCAATCAGCACCGGATTATTTTTGGTTTTCCGGGATAAAATACGGATGACATTCCGGATTTCATTATCTCTGCCGATAACCGGGTCCAGCTTCTGGTTTCTCGCTTTCTCCACCAAATCCTGACCGTATTTTTCCAGAGTATCATAGGTTGCTTCCGGGTTATCGGAAGTCACTCTCTGGTTGCCACGCACCGTTGAAAGAGCCTGCAGAAAGCGTTCTCTGGTAATCCCGAACTCACGAAAGATTTCTTTAATTTCTTTATTCGGATGTTTTATCATAGCAAGAAAAAGATGCTCTACGGAAACATATTCATCTCCCAGTTGTTTTGCTTCATCTTCTGCGGTTATCAGCACTTTGTTCAAATCCTGTCCAACATAAATCTGACCGCCCTGCACTTTCACTCGCTTCTTTAACCCCTGCTCTACACGATTGAGGAAATACTCTTTCTGGATTTCCATTTTCTCAATCAGCTTCAGAATCAGGCTGTCCTCTATGGTAAGAAGGCTATAAAGAAGATGTTCCTGTTCAATTTCCTGATTTCCATATTCGTATGCAAGACGTTCACATTGTTCTACTGCCTGCATGGACTTCTGGGTAAATTTCGTCAAATTCATAATCTCTACCTCCTGTTATAGTATAGTCTGTTTTTCCGGAACCTTTCACTCTTTGTTTCTTTGTTCTATTTGTACTATAACAATAATACATTTTATTAGCACTGTCAAGGGGTGAGTGCTAATTCTATAAAAATTTATCTTCTTTCCGCATTACACATGTAAGGAGGAGTCAGCACTGCCAACTCCTCCTTACATTCAAAATTCCCTATTTACCTTATGTGAAAGAATTCTCCCTTTACACCGAACCTAAAATATCTCTTTTCAGCTTTCCTCTGCTGTTATCTGTATCTTACCAATTTTCCTGCACCATTTCAATAGTTTTGGGACGAATCAACATTTATAGGGACGAATCAGCATATTTTAATCTCTTTCTGCGTTCTGTGGCTTTCTGCCAAAATAAAGCAACAGTGCTTTCTCTGCATCACTACTGTTTTTGGTAAACTCAATTTCTGAAATATCAAAAAGTATGCATCCGCAGTGTCCCCGGAACGTTGGAAAACAGAGTACCTTCAAATACGTATCTATCTCCGGACTATAATCAATAATTTCCAGCATTTCTCCATACAAAGTTGCCCTTTCATAGCTCCTTAACCACTTGGAATCCATATTCGCAAAAAGCGAACCAAAAGAACTTCCAATCATTTTTTCAAGCGGCAGTTTTTCTAATTTTGCAAGTGCCTGATTTCCATATCGAAAAATCCAGTCCACTGCACTGCGCTCTTCATTAAATACCATTTCAATATCGGTAAAGGCAAAAGGCAGGTAATCAAAGCTGCGGTAATAATTATTGTATTCTTCCTGTGTCTGGGGAATGTCACTGGTCGAGAAGCTGCCAATAATTTTCTTCTGCTTCTCCTGAAACAACTGGCGAAGTGCCTTCTTCTTACGCACTACATAATCCAATGCTTCTCCATTGCTGAGATAAATCTTATCACTGATATCATGTATTGCCATAACAGACACCAGCACACTGCGGTGTACAAGAATAAAATTATCTCCCAGTCTGTCCTGCAATTCCAACAGTGTCATTCTGGTTGTATAAACCTTGTCTTTGGATACGTGTATCTCTGCATTGTTCCTTTTCATTTCCACATATAGAATAGTGCGCGTATCCAATTCCTTTTTTTTCTTTATCGACTGTAATCTCAATCACTGTTTCTTTCTGCATAGCCTTCCTCCGTTTACTTATCCTTTTTACATCTTAAGCGCAAAATCTTCTATATAAGGATTTTTCACACTGTCCACAGTCTTTCTTTAAAAGCATTATACGCTACTTTCCCAACCCTCAGCAACCTCTATCCCCGATTGTCTGAAATTTTATGGAATAAAAAAAATATTGTCATAAAATTGTGGAGAAAAAAGAAATGTATGTTACGATATACAGTACACATTTGTTTTGTGTGTATAACAAAGGGTAAAAGGAGTCTTCCAATGGATTTTTCAAAAGAAACAATACTAATCGTTGATGATTCACATTTTCAGCATACTATTATCAAAGAACTTTTTCAGGAGTATTTCAATCTGATAGAGGCAACCTCCGGCGGCGAATGTATGCGCATTATCGAAGAAAAAACACCACTATCGATTTGGTGCTTCTTGACCTTGTTATGCTGGGAATCGATGGCTTTGAAGTACTGCGCCGCAGACAGAATATGCAGGATTTTCTGGATACTCCGATGATTGTCCTTACCATAAGTGACAGCCACGAAATTCAGGCAAGTGCTGTTACAGTGAATATGGAGCAAATACAATCGATGATACTCTCCCTGCCGCTACGATTCCTATTATTGTGATTTGCCGCGAAGGCTGCATGGAGCAGATTCGCCTTGCTGCCTCCTATCCCTTTGTCAGAGATATTCTGTTTTCTCCTTTAGAAACAGCAACCTTACAGAGAAGGATTGCTGAACATGGAAAATAAGAACTACTCATTACCGCACAGGACAATGACTTTACGTGGTGTTGTCCTTGGCGGAATGCTTCTGGTTGTTGTGGTGTAATAAACGAGCAAAGTCTGATTGCCAAGCTGACAATTTACACTTTGCCCGTTTATTGTTTCAATCGTTGTGCTCCTTGCAGGATTTAACTGCAGCGAACCATCTTCTGCCAGAAGATTCTCATCAAATCTTGTAAGCACAACCTGCTCATTTCCATCCAGTACTGTTACCAGTCTTGCCTGGTACTGCGGTGGGAAGATAAGGGGCATAGGAAGACTATTGTCATAAAATGCTGTCACCTGCATCCCCCGCCTTAACTGTCTGCTGTCAATGACTCTTGTCTGTGAGCTTATGATAAAATTTACAATTCCATTTCCGGTATAGACCGACATCATCTGACTACAACAATCATTTCCACCCGATAAGTTCATGATCGTTCCAGTTACTGGTTCATAATTCGAATACGCCATTCAAACTCCATGCCAACCTGTGGCTGATATCATTTCCTTTTATCATATGATGGCAATCTGCAAAAGTGACCTTAAATCCCCTGAAATGTAAAGGTAAATTCCATATTTTGTTTCACATCAATCAAATATTCCTGATGTACCAGCGCTCCCCAGCTATCGTCACCACCAACACCCATCTGCTGTCCAGACACACGTACTACGGTATAATGCACTTCCGGTAATTCATACGGATGTCTTGCATTTTCCATTTCGTGTGGTGTATATGGCAGTGCTGAGAAATTCATCTTATTGCCGGAGAAAAGTAGACCTCTTCCTTTTCTATCCGTAATTTTCGCATAGCGTACTTCTGTCTTGTTTCCGCACTCCTGCGGAACCATATATTTTGCCATGTTATCTTGTACCAGATTCTTATAAACACCTATTTTTGCACCCTGCTTACGGTCTTCATAAGTTTCTTCCGGTCCGTTTCCATACCATTCTACATGGTCGTAATCTGCATTCAGTTTGAACAGCATTCCAAATTCCGGCATATCTCCCAGTTCTGCTACCGGGTCATAAGATAAGGTAGTCTGGATTCTGCCATCACCATATACATGATAGATAACTTTACATTCTCCATCCGGTGTTGTCTGGAAACGATAACGGTAAGTAATGACTACATGGTCTTTCTCTTCGGTCAGAATCGGATTATCGTACTGCGTTCCAATGCGGCTTTCTCTTTCCTTACCAATTCCTTTGGCAGTCAGGTACATACTCGCAATCTTCCACTGCGCATATCTTCCCATCATGTTATTGCCTTCGTCATTGTCAATCGGTGCCCGCCAGAAATTCGGTCTTACTACCTGCTCAAGCATCTCAACTCCTGCATACTTGTAAGAAACAAGTCCCAGATTGATCGAAAACAGTGCTTCGAAGTTTTCTCCTCGGATACCAAAGTTATTTTTGCCACGGACAATCGTATAAGGAGCCGCTTTGCTCTTCTTGTCTGTTTCTTTTACAATGCCGATAACCGCCTGTCCAAATGCCACTTCATAACCTGCCTGTGCCCAGAGCGTATCTTCTTTCAGATGGAAGGAAATCGTAACTGCATATTCTCCCGCATACTCCGGCACTTCAAAAGGAATTGGGAAGCTGGCTTTGCTTTCCGGTGCCACACTGATTTCCAGTGCTTTCCAGGCAATCTCCACACCATCCCGGAGTAAAATTGCTTTTGCCGCAAAGGTGTCCGTATTCACAAACAGATTCTTATTCCATACTTCAAATTCTTTCTCTTTCACCGTCACCGCAATGTTCTGATAATCATATTTCACTTCCTGCATCTTCGGGGAAGGACTTCTGTCACCACCATAAACAATGCCATTGCCGCTGAAATTATAATCAGACGGACGGTCATGGAAATCCCCGCCATATGCCTGAAATTCTTTTCCATAACGGTCTTTCTTGTAAAGGGACTGGTCGATATAATCCCAGATAAAACCTCCTTGATAACCAGAATTTTCTTTATCCGCAAGGTTAGTGTACTTATGCAATGCACCGCAGGAATTACCCATCGCATGTGCATACTCGCAGTGAAGGAATGGTTTCTCATCCGGATAGTTTTCCAGATACTCTTCAATTTCCCACACTTTTGCGTACATACGACTTTCTACATCCGAAGTTTCATTATAACTTCTATCTGCACATACTCCCTCATAATGAACCAGTCTGGTATCATCCAGTTCCCTGAATTTCTCAGACATCTTGAAAATAGTCAGACCTCCGAAAGATTCATTACCGCAAGACCAGAGCAGAATTGCCGGATGGTTTTTATCTCTCTGATAGCAGGAATTAACGCGGTCAAGCATCATGCCTTCCCATTCTTTATGGTCAGAAGGAACCACATAAGAGATATCCTCCAGACTTCTTTCATAAGCATCTCTTGTTCCATGGGATTCCATGTTGTTTTCTGCAATCATATACAGACCATACTGGTCGCATAAATCATAAATATCGTCGTCATCCGGATAGTGGCAGGTTCGGATTGCATTGATATTATGCTGCTTCATTGTCACAATATCTTTCTCCAGGTCCTCCACTGGCACGCATCTGCCGGATACTGAACTGAATTCATGACGGTTAACACCCTTGAAAACAATTCGTTTTCCATTTAAAAGCATACGATTATTTTTCATTTCAAATTTCCGGAATCCCACCATCTGCTTCGTGTACTCTTCCACTTCCCCGTAAGCATTTAAGGCTTCCATTTCCAGAAGATACAGATTCGGTTCCTCCGCACTCCACAGCTTCGGATTTTCTATCTTCTCCTGTAAACTTATTGGTTCGGCTCCATCTTCCACACGTTCAAACAGTACCTTTTCACCATCTTTTAACGTAAAACGAACCTTGCCGGTTCCTTTGATTTTCGTCTGGATATCCAGAATGGAACTGGTAAAATCATCTCCCTCAAATATGGTTTTAATGCGGATGTCTTCGATGTGAATTACTGGGACTGCATACAAATAAACACTGCGGTATATACCAGAGAAGCGGAAGAAATCCTGGTCCTCTGCCCAGCTGGAAGAAGTCCACTTATAAACCTGAACCGCCAGTTTGTTTTCTCCTTCTTTGAGATATGGTGTTAAATCAAACTCTGAAGGGGTAAAACTATCTTCGCTGTAACCGACATAACTGCCATTCAACCAAAGTGCCATACCGCTTTCTACACCTTTGAAGCAAATGCGAATTTCTTTGCCTTTCATGTTTTCCGGCACTTCAAAGTATTTCACATAACTTGCAACCGGATTAAATTTCATTGGAATTTCTCCCGGTCTGATTTCCTCATGTCCATCCCATGGATACTGGATATTTACATACTGTGGACTATCATATCCCTCTAACTGAATATGTGCCGGAACACGTATATCGTTCCAGCATCTGCAGTCATACTCTTCCGTCTCAAATCCCGGAATGGCTGAATCAATATTTACTGCATAAGAGAACTTCCAGATTCCGTCTAAGGATTTTCTAAGAGAGCTCTTCTTACCGAAGAGCTCTTTCTTATTCTTATAAATAAAATGTGCGGAATGAGCAGGAAGTACATTTTCCTTAAAAAACATTGGGTCTTTTACATTATTATAGTTAAATTGCATCATTCTAATCCTCACAAATAAATTATTTTACTGCGCCTGTAATACCTTCTGCGAAGGATTTCTGTAAGCAGAAGAATACAATTGCTGTTGGTAAAGTACAAATAAGTACCGCTAACATCAACATACCGTAATCCGTAACATAACCCTGTGTCAGGTTCGCAACTACCATCGGCATGGTCTGACTTTTGGTATCTGACATAATTACCTTCGGCCATAAATAACTGTTCCATGCGTTCATGAAAGTAATCGTCATTGCTGCTGCGTATGTAGAACGCATTGTCGGTATAAACATCTGGAAGAAAATACGAATTTCGGAAAGTCCGTCAATTCTTGCTGCTTCCATAATATCATGCGGGAAAGACCTTGCACTCTGTCTGAACATCATAATCAGAAATGGCGTGGAAATCGTCGGAAGGATAAATCCGATTGTGGTATTCAGCCATCCTGCTTTGGAAAACATCTGGAACAACGGAATCATCGTTGCTACAAAAGGAACCATCATTGCCAGAAGTATGATACTCATAACAAAGTCTTTTGCCTTATCATGATAAATTTCAAATCCGTAACCTGCCAGAGAACATATTACTAAAGAAAGCAGAGTTAATACGATTGCATATTTAAAAGAGTTTCCCAGAGAACCAAGCACATCCTGAGATGCCATCAAGGCTTTCCAGTTTTCCAGAAAATAAGTTCCCGGAATCAGTCGTCCGCTTACTACATCTGCGCTCTTGTTTGTGGATGCACATACCATCCAGTACAGCGGAAAAACAGAGATAAAAGATACAATACATAAAAAGGTATACATTCCAATTTTCTTAGCTTTAGTCACGTTTATCACCTACTTTCATCTGGAAGAATGCCAGAATCGCAACCAGAATCAAAATTAAGAAGGACATTGCTGCTGCATATCCAAAGTTCGGCACATATTTAAAGGACATGAAAATGCAATACCGATATGTCATTGCCATATTCCCGAATCCAGGTAGAGCCAAGCAGCGGCAGCACCAACTCTCCCTGTGGTATTTCGTAAAAACGCAGTTCCATTTCCTGTTTCTTTCTGGATGCCATAACAGTCCTCCCTCATATACACTGTCATTTACATTGCAGCTGGTGTTCTTATGAATCGGATTCGTCTTCCTGCTCCAATTTCACCAGTCTTTTTTTATAAATCTGTGCAGTAACCGTCAACGCTACCAGTACCAACACAAAAACAATCACAACATTCAATGCAAACGTAATGAATGCCGCTGTAATTTCGTGAAAAGAACGGTAGGATATCAATGCCATAATAAATCCTGTCAGCAGACTTGCTACCAGACTTATCCACAAATTTGTTTTTCCATCTGCCCGGAATCTTCTGTCCCAGACACCAATCCTGATACAGCCAATCAGCATATAAATGGCAAGACACATGAAAACAACCCATTCTCCTGCTAACTGCGGTCTGATATCCACACCATAAATCAACATCTGTATCACCATCACTGCCAGCAATCCCCAGAATGCCAGCCATACACCATTGTGTTCTACTTTCAGCAGCTTCTGCTCCTGCATTTCATCCAAGTTACTTTTCCGGCTCATTCTCTTCTTCATTTCTATCTTCCTCCCAAAACAAATCATTTAATGTTTTACCTAATTCCCTGCAAATCGCAATACATAACTTCAAGGACGGATTGTAATCTCCCGCTTCAATCATACCTATCGTCTGTCTTGTCACACCAATTCGTTTTGCCAGTTCAATCTGTGAAATATCCTGTTCTATTCTGGCAAATTTCATCTTCAAATTTTTCATGTTAAGTGACCTCTCCTCCTTCCTGGTAAGTATAGTATATGACGTGCAATTGCATTTGTCAATTATATTTTGCATTTATATTTTATTTTTGGCTTTTGCAAAATTCGCGAGGTTTGCTTACATAAAAACCGTATGATTATTGACATACGTGTTTTTACGTATTGTAATATATTGTAAGATAAGGAAATGAAATACCAAAGATGCCAATGGAGAGGATGAAATACCTTAAGCAAAATGATTTCGTATTGTGGATATCAAATACTCTAAACAATCCCTCAAATTCCTAAGTAAACAAGATAAACCAACCAGAATCCGTATCGTAAACGCCATAAACAATTTGCCAAATGGGGATGTGAAAAAATTACAGCACCATGAAAATTATCGGCTTCGTGTCGGAACTTTCCGTATAATCTTTGACTAAGATGGGAATATATTATGGATTGAAAAAAATTGACAATCACGGACAGGTATACAAAAAATGAGAAGAAGTATTGTTATGTCAAATGTAAAAGAAAGAATTATTGGCGCTGTTACTATTATGAATGAACAAGATGCTATTAAAGTACGGAACATTATCACAACTACATTTAGAGAAAAAGAATGGGAGAATATTCCTGAAGAATTACCGGATGATATTGATTTGACTATGATCGAAGAAGATAACTTTCGCTATCTTCTTTCACTATCACTTTTTTCTTATTTCTGACCGGACAGATATTGATATAGTTCGCGCACCCCTTGAAAAACATATGGTATCTGGAGTCCACAGTCATAAGCATCGTTTTCTGTTGCTTCACCACTCAATACAAGGATTCCATCTACTCCTGCATTCTCCGCGCATGCCATATCGGTATATATCCTATCCCCAACAAGTACGGTTTCCTGTTCAGAAATACCAGCCATTCTTTGACACTGCTTCACAATGTCTGGATAGGGTTTTCCAAGATATTTGGGTTCTCTTCCTGTGGCATTTGTTAACATGGTGCAGATAGAGCCGCAATCCGGCACTGCTCCAAAAGTTGTAGGACAACATAAATCCGGATTGGATGCCAAAAACATTACTTCTTTCTTACGAAGTAGTCTGCTGGCATCTTCCAGTTTCTGAAAGCTAAGTGTCGTATCAAATGCTGCCACCACACACTCCACATCTTCTTCGTAAGCTTCTGTAATAGAAAGTCCTTCCTTCTCCATTTCCTTTTTCAAGGAAGGCGTTCCCATCAGGAAAATTTTCTTCTGCGGCAGATTCTCCTTACAAAAAAGCAAGGTCAGCATACCAGCAGTCAGTATCTCTTCTTTTGCAACCACCACACCTTGTTTCGCAAAATACGCCACATAATCTTCTCTGCTCTTCGTCGAATTGTTGGTCGTAAAGAAAACCTTTCTGCCACTTGTACGCAAATATGCAATCAACTGTGCTGTGCCATCCAATAAGTCATTACCAAGTGCCAGCGTACCATCAATATCAAATAAAAATAATTTTTTCTGCAAAAGCAGTTGCAGTTCTTTTTTACAAATCATACGTTATCCACCACATTTCTTGCCCGATCCGGAAAGTTTGTTATGATGGCTTCTACCCCTTCCTGACATAGCTTTTTCATATCCCTTTCCTCATTAACTGTCCAGACATGAACTGCCACTCCATTTTCTCTGCATTGATCTGCCAGCGACTCATCCTGCATATGATAGAGTGCAGGATGCAGTGCATCCACTCCCCATCGGCGGCAGTAAGCTGCCGGCTCCAGCATAACATCAGCTATCAAAAAGCCTGTTTTTATTTCCGGACATAACTGCTTTACTTTTAAAACGGATTCATGACGAAAGGAAGAACACCAGATTCTGTCTGTCATTTTCATATCCTTTACCAATTGTACCACTTTTTCTTCCAGTGCAGAGTAGAAAAAAATTCCGTTCTTACATTCAATATTGATTTTCATTCCTGATGGCCGCAGTTCTTCCAGCACTTCCTTCAAGGTAGGAATCCTGACATTTTGATAATCCGACATAGAATTTGATACGTTTATCTTTCTCAGTTCTGCTAATGTATAATCTCTTACATAGCCAACCGCATCACTGACTCTGTCCACAGTTTCGTCATGAATCACTACTAATTCCCCATCCTTCGTCAACTGCACATCCAGTTCTACTCCATCTGCATGCAATTGCTCTGCCATCTGAAAAGCCTCTATTGTATTTTCCGGTGCATAACCTGATGCACCCCGATGCGCCCACACTTCTGCCTTCATGGTTTCTCCATTTCATTATTCGTAATTTAACTCATTATATTCTGTAATAACCTCATTGATTTGTTCTGCTAAGGCAGCTACGGTATCTTCTGGTGCCACACCATTATTGAGCATATTTTCTATTTCTGTTTCTACAATTGCTCTTGCTTCTGGGAATACACTCAGCAATGCTCCCGCATATTCCGGTGCTGAATCATGAAGTTGGTCGATGGCAGTCTGAAACTGTGGGTATTGTGCAATATTATCTAAGAATATCTGCTCTGTGTGTGCCTCTGTTGTTACCGGAAAATAGCCCGTCTGTGCGTTCCAGTATGCCTGTGCTTCTGCAGACACAAGGTATTTTACAAATTTCCAGGTTGCTGCTTTCTTAATATCATCCCCATTATTCAGTGCCCATAAAGATGCGCCGCCAATCGAAACACCGCCTTCGCTTCCTTCTGTTGTTGTCGGAAAATACGCTGTGCCAACCTCAAACTTGCCATTTACATCCTGTAAAATCTGTTTCAAAGATGCCGTAGACCCAAGTGTCATTGCCGCTTTTCCCGCTGAAAAATCAGCAAGACCAGCATCTCCGCCGCGCCCTACATTAGGTGTATATCCTTTGTCATACAGGTCTTTCCAGGCTGTTAAAATATTTAACGCTGCGCCATTTTCATCAAAAGCAACTGCTGTGGCATAGGAATCACGACCATTCCCATTATTGACATATTCCATTGCCTGTTTACAGGTAAATTGTTCAAAAAACCATCCATAAATAGAAAGTGATATGACTTCATCCACACCCTGACTCTGTAATTTGTCACCAACTTCCTCTATTTCTTTAAAACCAGACGGTGCTTCTTCTATTCCTGCTGCCGCAAACATATCCTTGTTATAATACAAAATTGGCGTGGAAGAATTAAAAGGCATGGAATATAATGTATCCCCAACCGTATAATACGCTGCAATATTTGGTTCAATGACCGAAAGGTCAAAACCATCTGCATCTACTAAATCCTGCATCGGCACTACCCAGCCGGAATCAATCATAAATCTTGTTCCAATATCGTATACCTGTACCAAATCTGCTCCCATATTACCAAGCTGTGCACTTTTCAATTTGTTGATTGCATCATCATAAGACCCCTGATACTCTGCTACTACCGTAATTCCATATTCATTTTCTTCATTGAATTTGTTTACCAGATAATCCAGTGCTTCTCCGTTCACACCACCCATAGCATGCCAGAAAGTAATACTGGTTCCATTCAACTGATTTTCGTCCATAGCTGTGATTTCATCCGCGTTTTCAACTGCTTCCACGTTGACTTCCTCATCCACTGCTGCGCTCTCCGTACTGTCTGCCCTTTCTGTTGTCTGAGCCGAAGTGCCGCATCCTGTCACAATGCTTGCGGTCACTGCCACTGCTGTCAATAATGCTGTGATTCTTTTTTTCATACTATTCTCCTCACAATTTTCCTTTATTTTTTATAGTATAACTATCTATGTTATCGCAGAAAAACCTGCGTTCTTTTCCCTGCTTTCCCTACCCCTTGACTGCACCGGAAAACATTCCTTTGATGAGTTGTTTCTGACCGATTATAAAAATGGATAAAGAAGGCAAAATAATCATAACAACTCCTGCAATCATCAGAGTAATGGACTGGGAATCCACACTATCCAGCATACTGATACCAATCTGTACCGTCCTCATAGTGTCCGAACCAGTCACCAATAAAGGCCACATATACATGTTCCATGCATTGATAAAAGTATAAACAGCCATTGCACCAATTGCTGATTTGGTAAGCGGAATCAGAATCTGTATGATAAAACGTAAATTTCCGCAGCCATCTATCCTCGCCGATTCATACAAAGAAATCGGAAAAGACAAATAAAATTGTCGGAACAGAAAAATTCCCATCGCGCTGGTTAAATAAGGTACAATTAAAACCTGATAAGAATCCAGCCACCCCCAACCGCTGACCGTTAAATAGTTGGAAATAATTGTTGCTTCGCCTGGAATCATCATGGTTGCCATAACTAACATAAACAAGAGATTTTTTCCTTTAAAATTCAGGAAAGAGAAACTAAATGCTGCCAGCGAACAGGAAATAATCTGTCCTATGGTAATCAGTCCTGCTACCAAAAAAGAATTTCCTACAAAGCGAAGCAGCGGCACTTTTGCCAAAGCCTGCTTAAAATTTTCCAGCGTTGGATTTTTCGGCAGAATATTTAATTCCGTTGTAAACAATTCTCCTGATGGCATACACGCCACACTAATCGCATAAATAAGCGGAAGCAGAACCAGCAGTGCCATAACCACATTCGCACACAAACGAAGTGTGGTTCGTCTGCATCTCACCGCCCTCTGTCTGCGATACATTATTTCCCGGATTTGCTCCATATCTACATTACTATTTTTATAAATTACTTTCCTATTCGTCATTACCTGTTCCATCAGTATTTAACCCCTTTCTTCTCTACCTTAAACATCACTAACGTAAGTCCCATGATGATGAGAAACAAAACCACCGACTGCGCTGCAGCACTTCCAAAACGGAAGTTAAAAAAGGCATCCCTGTAAATGGAGTAAACAATTAAATTCGTACTTTCGCCCGGTCCGCCCTGTGTCAGAATTTTTACCTGTCCAAACGATTGAAATGCCTGAATGATGTCTACCACTAATGTGTAAAAGATGATAGGACTTAGTCCTGGTAAGGTCAGACGGATAAATTTCTGAAACTCAGAAGCGCCATCCACACTGGCTCTTTCGTATATGGTTTCATCAATATTACTCAGTCCTGCACTAAAATAAAGAAAATTGATGCCGCTGTTCAGCCATGCTGTCAGTACTGCTACGCACACCAGCGCATACTTGGGTTCTGCAACCCAATTTATATTCAGTCCTAAGATTTTATTCAGAATGCCCACCGACGGATGCAGCATAATCTTAAAAATCAGAGCTGCCGAGCTGCTGGCAATTGCCATTGGCAACGCGTATGCTGTGCTGAAAAAACGAATCCCCGGAAATGCTTTGTTACATAAAACTGCGCCCAGCAGGCCAAGCATCATACTGCCAATTACCACAATAGCAACAAAAATCAAAGTAACTGCCAGACTGTTATAAAAAGATTTGGAAGTCAACAAGTCAACATAATTCCCCAATCCTGCAAATTTTTTAGGAAGTCCCATTTTATCTGTTTTATACAGGCTAAGATAAAGCGTTTTAAAAAAGGGATAAAACAGAAAAATACTAAACACCAAAAGACTCGGTACCAAATAGGTATATGGTTCTATGCTGAATTTTTTCACTTTACTTTTCATCCTGATTTCTCTTTCCTTTCATCCATTGACTTGCTCTCTTTTCATAGAAAAGATTCTTCCCTGTTTCTTTTTCAAACAAGTGAATTTTATTAATATCTATCCAAACCGGAATCATATGCCCTGTGTCCGCATCGTTATCAACAGATGCTTTCATACAACAGTTTTTACCGCAAAAGTCGAAATACAACAGGACTTCATTCCCCAAAAGTTCCCTATGTGTAACCGTAACAATAACTTTCTGTTCACACCCCAAATCATCTCTTTGCATTTTTTCTTTCCGATACTTATCCAGGAACGCTTCCGGTCGTATTCCTGCCACCAGTTCATTCGAACCGTCTGCCTCCTGTATCCATTTACCAATTTCATTGCTGCAATGTATTTTGTCGATTCCCATTTTCAAGGTCATTTCTCTTCTGGACAATGTACATTCCACAAAATTCATCGTAGGAGAACCAATAAAACCTGCCACAAACTGATTCACTGGATTTTCATACAAACGCTCCGGTGTATCTACCTGCTGAATCTTTCCTTCATTCATAACCACAATTCTAGTGCCCAGTGTCATGGCTTCAGTCTGGTCATGGGTTACATAAATGATGGTATTTCCCAAGGTTTCATGTAGTTTGGCAAGTTCGACTCTCATCTGTCCCCGGAGTTTTGCATCCAGATTAGAAAGAGGTTCGTCCATCAGTAAAATTTCCGGATTACGAATAATTGCATTGCCAATAGCCACTCTTTGCTTCTGACCCCCAGACAGATCTTTGGGTCTTCGCTCCAACAATTCCTCCAATCCCAGCAAATGAGCAGTTTCCTTCACTCGTTTATACACCTCTGCTTTTTTTACTCCTCTTATTTCCAATGAAAAAGCAAGATTCTTATATACATTCATATTGGGATATAAGGCATAATTCTGAAACACCATGGATAGTTCCCGTTCCTTCGGCTCCAAAAAGTTCGCCAGAACATCCCCTATCCAAAGTTCTCCTGCTGTAATTTCTTCCAGTCCGGCAATCATACGTAACGTAGTTGATTTACCACATCCCGATGGTCCGACCAGAATAAGAAATTCTTTAGGACGAATTTGAAGATTCACATCATGTACTGCCTCAAATCCATTCTCATAAACTTTGCACACATTTTTCAATACAATTTCTGTTTCTGTCACGTTCTTCCTCCTGTTATGACATATTCTTTCTTTTCTTTGCATTTCTCTATATCCGAATATAACAAATCGGTATGTAAAGCAGCTACCAATGGTCTGTAAAATTTTGTAAATTATAATTAAGAAAAAAGTAAACAAAAAAATAGTGTATCAAAAGCCTTCCCGCTTCTGATACACTATCTTTTCTTTTTCCATTTCCTTTTCTTTACTTTACCAATTGTTTTGCTGGTGCTTGCTGCAGCTTTATTTCCTGTTCCAGACCAAAAGAATATATTATTTTTTCTGCTGTTCTCATCCCCTGCCCGGTAAATTTATAACCAGATAACTGTTCCAGTGCTTCCCCATAATAATCCAGCTGAACCTGATATCGTTTGACCAGTTCCTCTGGTTCTTTCACCGCATCAGTTTTATAATCCAGTACCACATAGCTTCCATTTTCTTCAAAAAAAACATCGATGATTCCCTGGATTAATACCGTTTCCTGGTCTGGAAATGTTTCCCGCAGTCTGTTCGCCGGGAGTCCCAGTACAAAAGGCTGTTCCTTGTAAAGTTTCCCCCTGCAGTCCGCCTCTGCCATCCTTCTTGCCGCATCACTCTGCAGAAAATGCACTAACTTGGGCACAGATACTGCTTCATAATAAGTCTTTGACAGCGTTCCCTGCTGCCGCATCTGCTCCAACGCATTCTGCATCATTTCCGTCATCTGTCCGGTATCTTCTGTATCACATTCTAACAAGGTCTTAAAATCAAACAGTTCCATGACTTTATGAAAAGCACTTCCTCTGTCGGTTCCGCTTATTTTTTCTTCCTGTCTGATAAATTTAGGCAGATAAGGAACGATCGGTTCTTCCTCGTACAACGAAAATGCAAATTCCTGTTCTTCCTGCATCCCCGCTTTTTTCAGCTCCGACACCGTTGTTTTGGTATAAAGTTCACGCAGATTATCATAAGGATAGGTATAAGCAAACTTCTCTTTTATCTGTTCCCACAATGTCCTGTCTATTCCATTTTCCATATCGGACAGAAGCAGTCTTTGTCTTGCGGATTCCCTGCTTAAGGATTCCCGCACTTCACTTGCGGTCATTTCCTCTTCGTTAACCACCGTTACAGCAATTCTGTGTTCTGTCTTCTCAGACTCTCTTGCAGTGGCAAGCAGCATAACATCCAGAAAACTTTTCATCTGCAGCAACGTATAATAGGAAAACGCGTTTTCCTGGGTAGCCTGTACCAGTTTCCCCTCTCCAAGCTGCTTTTCAGGGTTCTTTAAGGTTCCAGTCAGAATTAGTTTCTCTTTTGCACGTGTCATGGCAACATACAAAATACGAAGTTCTTCGGCCAGATTATCCTGCCGCAGCTTCGCTGCAATATAATTTCTGCGGATGTTCCGGCTGTGAACTCTCTGCTCTGGATTCACATAGTCCACCCCGATTCCTAAGTCCACATCCAACACCAGACGTTCATTGGTATCCCGGTTATTAAATCCCTTCGCCAGTCCTGCCACGATACAAACCGGAAATTCCAGACCTTTGCTCTTATGAATGCTCATAATACGCACTACATCCGCATTCTCATCCTGTAAATTCGCTTCCCCATAATCCACATCATACTTCTCTAACTGCTCCATATAACGCAGAAAATGATACAAACCATAATAACTGGTTTTTTCATAATCAGATGCCTTCACCAGAAGCATCTCCACATTGGCACGTCGTTTGCTGCCGCCTGGTCTGGCTGCCACATAAGACAGATACGAGTATTCTCTGATAATCGTCTGCAGCAGCTCATGCACTGGCATATATACCGCCAGTTCTCTGTAATATTCTATCTTTTTCAGGAAAATCTGTACTTTCTGCTGCAGCTCTGTCGTTTTACATAACTCAGCTTCTTTTTCCTTCTCTCCATAGGAAAGCACTGCATCATACAGATAACGTTTCTTCGGAAATGCTGCTTTGATTTCAGCAATCTCTTCTTCGGAAAAACCGCCGAAGTAGGAATGTAGTACACCATAAAGGGGAATATCCTGAAGGGGGTTATCCAACACCCGCAGAAAATGAAGCAATTCCTGCACTTCTGCTGCCGCAAAATAACCCGTCTTAGAAGTCACGTGTACCGGAATCCCTTCTTCTTCCAAAACCTGCTTGAAGGCTTCATCCCAGCCGCTTGTGGTCCGCAGCAGAATCACAATATCTTTATAATGGACCTTTCTCAATTGCCCGGTTTCTTCATCCGTCACCTGAAAAGATGTGGTCAGCTCTTTGATTTTGGCTGCAATTCCTCTGGCTTCTTCCACTTCGTGAAATAGCAGCAGTTCCGTATCATATTCTGAATCAGAAGGTTCCGGATAAGAAGCTCCCGGATATAAGGCTGCCGCATCATCATATACGATACCACCAAGCTCTGGTATCATTACCTGGGAAAATACAGCATTGGCTGAATGCAGTACTTCCTCCCTGCTCCGGAAATTTTTATGCAAATCAATCCGAAGACCAGGCTTTCCCTCTTCCATGCTGTATGTGTTATATTTTTCCAGAAATAATTCCGGTCTTGCCAGTCGGAATTTATAAATGCTCTGCTTCACATCGCCAACCATAAAACGATTGAAGTTCCCCTCTGCTTCTCCCGAAATTGCAGACAACAAATACTCCTGCACCAGATTGCTGTCCTGGTACTCGTCAATCAGAATTTCTGCAAAATGGCTGCGATATTCTATGGCTGTATCAGTTGGTGTCAGACTTCCATCTTCATTACGTTGTAACAGAATGGATAACGCAAAATGTTCCATATCGTCAAAATCAATCAGATTTCTGGCGCGTTTGGCATCCTCAAAGGACTGTTTGAACAACAATGCCAGTTCCACCAGTGCACAGACTGCTTCCTGGCAAACTGCCATCTGCCGGAGAATTTCTTCTTTGGAGCAGGCAAAAAAATCTTTCTGCAATTTTTGCGCCTGTTCTTTTATCTGTGTCCGCGCATTTTTCACCAGCTCTCTTTTTTCGGCATCTACGGTGTCATCCTTTTTGGAAGGCAATCTTCCGAAAACCAGTTTCTCAAATGCAGTATAACGTTCTTCATAGGTAACAGCATCTGCCAGTTTCTCCAGTTTCTCCCGTTCCTGCTCTAACAATTCCCCATACATATAAGGACCATCCGGTTCTTCGCAGACTGCCACGCATTGACCTATTCGTTCAGTCATACCTCGTAACTGTAGTCCGGTGTTCTCCAGCAATTCCTGCATCCAGGGAAGCTGCATCAGATTCTGGTCTGTCTCCTGTATTCCCTCCCCATTTTGTTGCTGCGCAGGCAGAAGATAATCCTTTTTCCGTTCCTGCAGCCACTCTTCTGGAAAAGGATGGCTCATAGCAAACTCATATAATTTCAAAACTGCCTCTTCTACCGCACTATCTCTGCTGCCAGTACTGAAATATTCCATGCAGTGCAGGAAGGCTTCCTCTCCCTTCTGATAGCACTGCTCCAATACCTCGCTTAACACATCCTGCTTTAACAGTTTCAATTCCCCTTCATCTCCAATACGGAATCCTGGGTCTAACCCTATGGCATGAAAATGATTGCGGATAACAAACAGACAGAAGCTGTCAATGGTTGTTATCTGTGCGTTATGCAGTAATGCTGACTGCCGCTGCAAATGCTCATTTTCCGGTTCTTTCACCAACTTTTGTGCTATGGCATTGCTGATTCGTTCACGCATCTGAGCGGCTGCCGCATTGGTAAAAGTCACCACCAGAAGACGGTCAATATCCACTGGGTGTTCTTCGTCACTGACCATCTTCACAATCCTTTCCACCAAAACCGCGGTCTTACCAGAACCTGCTGCCGCAGACACCAGTAAATTGCATCCATGGGTATCAATTACTTTCTGCTGTTCACTTGTAAATGAAACACTCATCTTTTCTCTTTCCTCGACTTTGTTCACTCTGTATCAGAAAGTGCCTCTTGCATTGCCTTCAATGCCTCTTCCTGCGGCAACTTTTCCAATTCTCTCATGGCATATCCATCAATACTGTTGTCATAGCCGCAGACACTTTTATAAGCACAATACGTACAGGCACTGTTTCCATTCTGTTCACAGGGATTGACCGAAATGTTTCCCTGTAAAATTCCGGTTCCCAGTTCTTTTATCTTGTAGTTTACATAATCCGAAACTGTTTTCATGTCTTTTTCATTTATGACACTGGAGTAAGCAGAAAAAGAACCGTCCTTTTTCCTTTCAATCGGGAGAATATCCGACTTATCCGAAAAGGTTCCATCCAACAAACTGATAGCTCTGTCATTTTCATTGACTATTCCGGTCATCTTTAATTCCTGCAGCAATTTCTGATTTAACTGCTCTGGTGTATCATGCTGTCCATCCTCTATCATCGGGTCAGCAATATGATAATACAGCATAGCTGCCGGAACAATTTCCTTATCCGGGTGCTTCTTTTTCTCTATCTCCATAGCTGCATTCATGTACACCACCAACTGCAACTGCAAGCCATAATACAATGCTGCCAAATCAAACTTTCGCGTACCCGACTTATAATCAATGACTTTCACATAAACTTTATCTTCTTCCTCACAAGTATCAATCCGGTCAATCCGCCCGCGCAGCTTCATTTTTTCTTCACCAGTCAGTGCAATGTTGACAGCATCCAGCTCATCTAACATGGAAAAGGACATTTCGAAATGCTCCGGCAAAAAGGAACCTTTCTTAAGTTGTGCCTGCAATGTCTGTACTGTCCGGTTTAAAATACGTTTGATGCGTTTCAGAAGATACTGATTTCTGGCACTGCTGTATAAAATCGTTTCTCCATAAGTCACTGCATAAGCCTCAAGTGCTTCCTCCAGAATCTGTTCTCCTGCTTCTTTTGGAAAATCAAACCATGTATAATGATGCTCTTCCAATTTCTGGGCAAACAATTCCAGCACTCCATGAAAAACATTTCCCATATCTACATCTTCGAAACTGTATTCCTCTCTTTCCTTAAGAGAAAGTCCATACTGCAGAAAATGTGCATAGGCACAGGCCGCATATTTTTCCAGCCGGCTGACACTGTTCTGCAGCATACTTCCATACAGTGCTCTGGTAACCTGCTTTGACAACGCGCTCTCGCAATACTGATAAAAAGCGGTATCAAGCAGTCTGTCTATCTGATTCTTATACGCCTCATTCCGATGATAGATGTGATAAAACGTAAATAACTTCTTTTCCTCATCCTGTTCCAGTCTGTCTGCCGCATATTCCCGCAGCAAATCAGTAAACAGCATCACCCCGTCATTTCCACTTGCCAACTGCTCCTCAACCGGCATCTGCTCTGGTTTTTCAATAGAAAGTATCGGGAATAATTTCTGCATCATATCCACCAAGTAAGCCGGGCGCATACTTTTTCCGTCGTTTCCTATTTTGGCATACGATAAATACAGCTTCTCGGAAGGTTTTGTCATGTTCAGGTACAAATAGAAACGCTGAATGTACATCTGCTGTCTGGGTGTCGGTGCCAGTTCTCTGCCGGACTGTGCCAGAAACTCCCGGTCAATATCCGAGATAATCCCACCGCCTCCACTGCCTTTGGGGATATTTCCGTCATTGATTCCCAGAAAAAAGAGCACTTTTACCTGTTTTAGTCTGGTTCTTTCTATATCACCAATCACAATCCGGTCCACATTCTGAGGAATGGTGCCTACGGATATTTCCGCAAAACCTGCATCCAGAATATCCGCAAACTCTTTTCTGTCCATTTTCTCTTCCTGCAGAAGACCTTCTATCTGGTCTAACAAATCAATCACAAAACCATAAATCTGTCCATACTCTTTCGCCCTCGCCAAGTCACCTTCCACTTGAAATTTCTGTTCAAAACGGCTCAGTTTTAACTGCAACTCATTTTGAACCAGAAACTCATACAGAGCGCGCACCAATTCTCCGGCTGTCTGATACTCCTGCAAAAGCGGTGCTAACTGCAAAAGAATTGCCTCTCTCATTTCATTGTAGCGTGCCAGATGGGCAATGCCTTCATCCCCAGCCTCGTCCTGATAGACAAACTGATTGCTCCACATTTTTCTGCCACGAATACCAAATCGTCTGACATAATTCTCCAGTCTGTCAATCTCCTTCCGTTCCATTCCGCATAACCCCGTCCGCAAATAATGGAACACCGCATCCCTGCTGAAATCCTGTAAGACAATCTGCAGGGCACTCCGGATATATTCCGTAAAAGGATTCGCTAAGATTCCTCTGGTTCTGTCCATATAAATTGGAATACCGAATTTGGCAAATTCCTCTTCGATATCATTGCCATAGGTTTCCATATTGCCTGTAACCACCGCAATATCCCGGTAATGCAGTTCATTTTGCTTCTCTAACAATCTTCGGATTTCAATGCAGGTCTGACGTACTTCCTCTTTCGGCGTAGATGCTTCAAATAAATGTATCTGTTTGGTTTTTTCTTCATAAGCCTGTATCGGATACCGGAATAAACTTTGTTCCAAATGGGACAACTCTGCATTTTGGGCAAAACGAGGTGCTCTGCCCTGTATTTTTTCTTCGCAAAGAATCTCTGGTAAAACTTCGCACTCTTCCTGTTTTGCCAGTTTCATCAAATCCGCAATGGTCTTTTTGCTTAAATGAAACAGCTTCTGCTCTCCATCCATCTGATAAGGATTTTCTTTGGTGTCAATGGTAATCGTCACCACTACCTTACTGGTTAACCGCATCAACTCCTGAATGACCCTGTTCTGTATTGGTGTAAATCCGGTAAATCCATCGAAAGCAATCACACTGTCTTTGATAATAGCAGATTTCGGTAAAGCAGCCCGCAAACGGTCTAACGTTTCTTCAGTGGTAATAAATTTTTTATCAATATAGGATAAAAATCCCTGATAAAGCACTTCCAAATCCTTCAATTTATAACAAAGTGCTCCTCTTTTCTGGGAAAAATCCACCAGCTCAGACAATTCCTCTACACCGATACCATACTGCATAAACTCAGAAATTGCTGATTTTACTTCATGAATATATCCTATTTTATGCAGATGCTTGCCGATAACCGTCAGTTTCTGCTGCTCCTCCTCTGCAATTTTACGCAGAATCAGACTCTTACCAGTATCGTCCAGAACCGGCATATCCTCATATCCTACCTCTTCCAGAATACGATGTGTCAGTCGCCCAAAACTCAGCACATCAATATTCATAATTCCTTTGTTCGGATGCTCCACTACCAAATCCATCTGGGTCTGCATCGTAAACTGGTCTGGAACAATTAACAGGAAATTCCGCTTCGGCTCTTTGATAGCCGCCTGTATCATATCCTCATGTAATTTTCTGCTTTTCCCGGCTCCCGAAGTGCCAAAATAAAATTGAAGTGCCACTTTTCTCTCCTTCTTACTGTCCGGTGCTCTGGTTCAGCAACTGTGCCCGCTTCGCCATCATAACCGCCATAACATCTTTTGCCTGTCTTGCCTGCTTGTGTAGTACGCATTGTCTGATATTTCCAAGCTGTCTGACAAAACTATCCAGTTCCAGCTCCTTCGCGCTCTTCTGCATACGCTGCAGCGTGATTGCCGCCACCTGCCAGTTCTGATGATTGATTGCCTGTCCTAGTTTCATAAAATCATAACTTTTCAAAAAGGAAAGTTCTGCCTCTGTTTTTTCTGTGTTCATATCTATAACCATACCTTTCTTATTATTTCTATTTTATCACATGAAAGGAAATTACTAAATAAAAATTCTTTGTAGGTGAGAATAATTAAAATTGTAATATCAAAAATAGTGAAAACAATATTGTTTTAAATATCCAAAATGGTGCAAATAACTTTTCATTTTTCTTGTAAAAAAGTGCAATTTATGATAAGCTACGTTTAATAAAAAGGTTCGGAGGTACGACTATGGAACGAATAGCTTTACAAAAACTGATTGACTGGAATGAAAACCGAAAGCGAAAACCGCTGATTGTATGGGGTGCAAGACAAGTTGGTAAAACCTACCTTATCAAGAATCTTTTTGCTGAAGTATATTAT